>CAMYOP010000216.1 GCA_947260045.1 uncultured Desulfobulbaceae bacterium | reverse complement strand
CCAATGGTTGGAAAAATTCTCTTAATTCCGCTTCCAGTCAGGGCTGAAACTTTCAGGACAGGGGCAAAGCTGATAAAGGTTGTAGCCATTTCAAGCTCATCAAGAAGCTGCTTTTGCCTTTTTTTATCCCCTTTGAGCAGATCCCACTTATTGATGAGGATGATACAGGCTCGATTCTCATCCTGGGTATAGCCCAATACCTTGGTGTCCTGTTCGGTAACACCCTCTTCCGCATCAATGAGGACAAGGGCAATATCACAGCGGGCAAGGGCTCCAAGGGCTTTTATAATGGAAAATTTTTCTAGTTTATCCGTGGTTTTCCCTTTACGACGGATGCCTGCAGTATCAACAAGGAGATAATTATAAGCATCGCGACTGAGGAGAGTATCGACGGAATCTCTGGTTGTACCGGAAATATCAGAAACAACCATCCGCTCTTCTCCGATCATCCGATTAATCATGGACGATTTGCCGACATTTGGCCGACCGAGAAAAGCGAGACGAACTGTATTCTCTGGTAAATCAAGTGGTTCTTCTGTGCGGACAAAATGAGCGGCCATCCCATCCATCAGATCACGATATCCAAAACTATGGTCAGCTGAGAGCGGCCACAATTTTTCCACTCCAAGCTCCCAGAAAGAGCTGAGAAATTCTGTTTCGACCTCAGGACCGTCTATTTTATTGACCACAAAAAACACCTGCTTTTCAGTACGTCTCAGCAGGTCCACAATCTCCTGATCACTTGGAGTCAGTCCTTGACGGCCATCCATCATAAATAAAATAATATCCGCTTCATCGATTGCCATCATGGCCTGATTGCGGATATGGCCTGTCATCAAATCGTCGTCATCATCAATTCCACCTGTATCCACCAGGATAAAAGGACGATCCTCCCAGGTAAGTCGTGCATAATGACGATCACGCGTTACACCAGGAGTGGGGTCAACTATGGCATCACGGCGACGGGTCATCCGGTTGAACAGAGTTGATTTCCCGACATTGGGACGCCCGATCAGAGCTACGATGGAAATAGAATCAGTTGTCATCACGTACCTTTTTTAGACATTCTTCGGTCAATTGACCCAGCACAGGATACTCGCCTGTTTGTTGTTTTTCAAGAAGGGTTTGCAGGGAAAAAAGTGCCGGTTGAATATAGGTTTGAAAAAAAGGTTTCTGACGCTGAAGTGTTAGAAAAGCAAAGGCGCCAAGTATCTGTAAATTTCTTTGAATCGCAAGGATTCGATATTCCCGCTCAAACTGATCAGGATCATAGGAAACATAGTGCACCAGCTCATGTATGTACAGTTGAAAAAGTTCATCCTGCAGTCCTGCGCTAAGACCCACATAAGGATCAATAAGCAAGGAGGCTAAGTCATAGCCAAGTGGCCCCAGTCGCCCTCCCTGATAATCAATAAAACGGACTCGACCATCTTTGACCATAATATTTCTACTTTGGAAATCTCGATGTAGAAAAAAACGAGCAGGAGCTGCGGCTGCTTGGTCAGCAAGAATTTCAAATTCTTCAAATAAGACTGTTTGATCGCATTCACAATTAAAATAATCAAGACAGAGAGACTGGTAAAAATAATGAGACTCCCTCTCCAGCATAAGTTTCTGGTCATACCTGGGTGAATCCCAACACCAGGAACTGTCAAAGCCGTTTACACCTTCCACCTGCATGCGGACAAGATTTTTTATGGCCTCGGAATAGAGTACTTTTTGCTCTATTCTCGGGGTAAGAGTTTTTGGATGGGCAAAATCGTAGAGACGAGTATCGCCAAGATCTTCATAAATTAAAATGGCCTCATCTTCTTCAAAATGAGCAATAGAAGGAACAGGGACGTTGCTACCCTCAAGATGACTGCCAATTTTCCAGGCTGCAATTGCCTCTGCCTTGGCTCTTGGACTCTTGGAAGAAGGAACAACAGCGATGAGACTTGTATCATCACTTATTCTAATTCTATAAAAACGCCTGGAAGAACCGTCTGGACAAACCTCAGTGAGAGCATCACCTGTGAGAGTGTTTTCAGCAAGGCCGATCCTGGCGACAATTGATAAAAGAATATCAACAAGAAAGCTGTTTTTTTTAACCATACCAGATACAATATCAGCATTAAAAGTGGGAAAACCTTCCACCCATTATTTTGGGCCTGTTCAACTCTATATAATAAAAAATGGCAACGCAAAAAAAATTCCACACATCTCTTCTTGATCCAGAGGAGTTTACTATAACGTTTGAACTGGTGCCTGGAAGAGGCTCAGGAGGTACTCGTATTGAACGCTTGCTGGACTTTTCCAGACAGGCCCATGATGATGGTCGTATAAAAGCGCTTTCCATCACCGATAATGCAGGGGGACATCCAGCACTTTCGCCAATCGCCATTGGTTCAGAAGTTCAAAAAATCGGCATCGAACCATTGATTCACTTTTCTCTAAAAGACAAGAACAGAAACCAGGTGGAAAGCCACCTTTTCCAATACCACAGGCAGCATTTCCGTACCTTACTGGTGCTTGGTGGAGATTTCCCCAGGCAGGCCTATTATGGACAGGCCAAACCTGTCTTTGATCTTGATTCCGTTCAGACATTGGGTCTCCTGCAGGACTTAGAAAATGGTCAGTATGTCAACCATATGGGTGGAAAAAATTATACCTTCCCCCCTCTTTCATTATTAAAGGGCTGTGTTGTTTCTCACTTTAAGGCCACCGAGGCCGAGCAAATCTGGCAGTATGCTAAATTACTGCGTAAAATTGATGCAGGCGCGAATTTTATTGTCACCCAGCTGGGCTATGACATGTGTAAATTTGAAGAGCTCATACGTCTGCTGCGTGAAGAAAACATCAAACTGCCTGTTCTTGGAAATGTCTTCATCCCTTCTCTCAAGGTGGCCCGTGTAATGGCCAGGGGTAACATCCCAGGTATTATCCTGCCGAAAAAATTTTTACAAATTATGGAAGAAGAGGCCACTCAAAAAACAGGAAATGAAAAACGTCTCATAAGAGCGGCAAAACTCATCTGCGTACTACGCGGCATCGGCTATACTGGTGTGCACATCGGCGGTAATTGTTTAAGCTTTGATAATATCCGTTACATACTTGACACAGCAGACCAGCTCCAGGAAGATTGGCGAAGTTTCAGAGAAAACGTTCACTTTCCTATTGAGAACAGCTGGTATTTTTATAAAGAGAAAAACAAAAAGCCATGTGGACCAATTCGAACGGTTTTAGCACCAGGAAGACTTGAGAGAGAGGTCCGTATCCACCGTTTTACCCATAGACTTCTTTTCTCCACGAATATGAGCAGTCGTCTATTTGCTTATTTCTGCAAACAATGCATGAAAAGTAGAGAAACGACCAGTATACTTCGCTTTCTTGAACGTTCCATCAAGGGCTTCTTTTTCTATTGCAGGATGTGTGGAGACTGCACACTGGCAGAATCAACGTATATTTGTCCGCAATCAGGTTGTCCCAAACAACTCGTAAATGGCCCCTGTGGTGGCAGCAGAAACCTAGCCTGTGAAGTATTTCCAGAGAGACGCTGTTTCTGGGTACGGGTATACGACAGACTGGATAAAGATACAAACCTGGAACAACTGGGCAAAGAGGTAGCAATTCCTCCAAAAAACTGGGCACTGGATCAGACATCATCCTGGGTGAACTTTTTTACCAGGCGCGATCACACCGCTTACCTGAAGACTGGTGAAAAACAAAAAATCAAAGATCCATGAGGTTCTCATTCAATTTAGTCCAAGTGGGTTTTGCAGTCTGGAAGAAGGTAAACAAGATTTGTTTTTTTCAGGCAATCAGTTAGAATAAATGCAGTTGTTGAATATACCGTCTGCACCCATTCTTAGGGCCAAAAAATAATTAAGATTACAGCCTTTAAAATCTCTTAAAATCTTTGCATATTTTTTACAAAATTAACGCCTACTCTTTCTATAGGAGAACTAAAATGAAACTGTGCCGCCTGGTTGCTTTACCTCTTTTAATTTTAATAGCATCAATTGTCATCACGAGTAGTGCTTTGGCCGCAACTGCCGTCAAATCAAGCGGATCGTCGATAAAAGTCAGACCTGTGGAAAAGGTAGATGGCAAGTCGGAAATCTTGCTTCATATCGGGGTTGAATCCTGGTCCGGCGACACCACCTACCAGGTTGGATACCCCGTCAGGCTTGCAGATGGAACTCTCCAAAGCGGCCACTTCCCCTTCAGTGAGCTAAAATTCCCACTAGACGCCGTTTTTGCGACAATCAAGTTGAATGCGCTCTTTCAAAATACCTGGGTTGTTGACCTGGTTGTTAAAAAAAATATATCTGATCCTGATGATAACTTAGAAGACAGTGACTGGCTCAGTGCTAGTAACCCAAACCGCCTGGATGTCTATTCTACAAGTGAGGTATTTAATTTTTCAGCTTTCACCACCGACCTCAGTGCAGCTTATAAGTTTGTGGAAGGTCCCCAAGGCTGGCTTGCCGGTGGAGCAGGATACATGTATCAGGATTTTGAATTTGAAGCGCGACTGATAGAACAATACTCGCCATCAGGAAACAGTACTTTTAATACAGTTGGCGATGGTGTCACAACGGCAATTGATTACGAAGTCACCTACTATATCCCCTACTTTCTCCTGACTGGTCAATTTAATCCCGTCCCAGGCTTCACTCTTGGCGGTCGCCTTGCTTACTCGCCCTGGACAAATGTTGAAGACCGTGATCAGCACTTACTTCGATTCAAAGAAAACAAAGGTGACATGGATGGCAGCTCTTTGATAGTATCACTTACAGGTCAATTTGATTTTGATGAGCACTGGTTTATGACTGCAGGAGTAGACCATATCACCACTGAAGCCGATGGTAGCAGTGACGCCTCCTTTCGCGGTAACTATGACCATACTGTTACAGAAGAAATCGACAGCTCTCAAACAGCTGTTTACATCACAGGTGGTTACCGTTTCGACATAACACCTTAATACCAGTCATCCATAGCGATGATAGAGTGCTCGCTCTTTTCAGCT
>CAMYOP010000215.1 GCA_947260045.1 uncultured Desulfobulbaceae bacterium | reverse complement strand
CAACCTTGTACAACTCTTCCTCTGGCATTACTTTATATGCCTCCAGCTGACGCTTCTTTTTATCGAGTATTTCTGGACAATAGCTCTTTGAGAGTTCACGGGACTCTTCAAGCGCAGTGATTCGTACAGCCTTCCTGGTTTTCAAATTAACAAAAGTCGCCGCCATGATACCGTTATCAACCAGGCGAAGAGTGCGTATTCCCATGCTACAGCCGGTAACGGACTGAATGGCATCTGTTGCACAGCGATCAATTTCAACAAACACATAAATATTTTTGCGATCTTTTCCTTTGGGATCTTCAACTCCTATTTCCCTGAGGCCAAGCATTGACAGACGAACGCCTATCACCTGTCCCGGACAAATGTGGCCATGAATTTTCGTTGATTCTGCAAAGAGCTCTTCAAATTGCTCCATGTATACCCCTCTTTTTTTCTAAAAAAGTGTTCTTTTCTTTATCGTAATTTTTTGCGAAAGATTGATCCCTTTTCAGGACTTGGCAAGAAAGGATCAGTATCTATAATTACTTTATTGCCAGGATTGGCCCGCTCGACCTGATCGCCTGCTTCATTTGTCATGGAAGTCACGCTTACAATAATTGTCTCCATGTTTTTCCCGAGATACTCTATCTGGTCACCTGTTTCAAGTACATTTCTAGCCTCAATTAAGAGTGGTGATGCTGTGCAAACCAGACCCACAGGCGCCCAGCTTTGCTGCGTACGGGATGAATCATACTGCATATCCCCTGATTTTGGTGGACCTTCTATGAAATTTTCCGTCCAGCCCCTTGTTCCTATTTTAGCCAGTTCCTTTGAGAAATAAACAGGCAGGGTGCAGCTAGTAATCGCTTTCCCTGCTGCCACCTGATCTCCCAACCAATCCAGGGCGGCCCTGTACAGGCGCACGATTGCACCGACATATCCCATGGACTTCATACGGCCCTCAATTTTAAGAGAATCAACCCCGATTGCCATCAAATCTGGCAGACGCTGCAAGAGACAAAGATCTCGCGAATTAAAAATATAGGTACCTCTTTCATCTTCCACCACTGGAAAGTATTGTCCTGGCCGCTTTTCCTCAACAAGCTTATAGGAATACCGACAGGGCTGGGAACAGTCTCCCTGATTTGCATCCCGTCCTGTAAAATAATTCGACAACATACATCTGCCCGAATAAGAAATACAAAGCGCACCGTGGAAAAACACTTCAAGCTCAGTATCTGTTGCTTGCCGGATCTGGTTGATCTCATCTAAACCTAGTTCCCTTGCAAGATTGAGCCTGGTAACCCCCTGGCTCACCCAAAATCTGGCACTGGCCTCATTGGTCACATTTGCCTGGGTTGAGAGATGGATTTCAAGCTCAGGTACTGTTTCCCTGGCAATCAATAAAATTCCTGGATCTGATATTATAAGACCATCAACGCCTGCATCACGTAAGAAACAAAGATAATCCCTGAGATTGTCTAAATCTTGATTATGGGCAAAAATATTAATGGTTATATAAACCCGAACATCATTTTCATGGGCATATGCAACAGCGCGACGGATACCAGCCTGATCAAAATTACCAGCCCGCGCCCGTAGGCTAAATTGTTTACCGCCCAGATATACTGCATCGGCGCCATAATGTATTGCAGTGACCAGCTTCTCGTAGCTTCCAGCCGGTGCCAGCAATTCAGGCATTTTCATTTTTTTTGGATCCATTTGTATATTTTACTCCAACAGCGCTCAGATATAGTAAAGGTACGCTTGACAAACCCTGACAAAAATGGATCTCCCTCTATAATCTGAGATAAAGGATGGTATTCTTTTATTTATTGAGAGAGACTTGAAAAAGTTCTGTACCATGTATGGCAGAATAATTATGATGTACCATGTTTTCAGGAGAGAAAAAAGTCCCGATGAACAATCCTCATACCATGCAGACAAAACAGCAAATACCGATCATTGATACCCATACTCATCTCTGCGATGATGTTTTTGCCGGTGACCTGAATGCAGTTCTTGGAAGAGCTGGCAAAAAAGGAATTGTATCCATCATAGCAGTGAGCGAAACCATTGAAGATGCACGGAAAAATATTGATCTTGCCAAGAAGTACCCCATAATCAAAGCGGCCGCTGGTATTTATCCCAAGTATGCAGACCTGAAAATTGATGATATGTTTCAATTTATCTCGATTCATAGAGAAAGCCTGCTGGCAATTGGTGAAGTCGGTCTTGATTTCTGGCTAGCCAAAGAGGAAAAAGAACGGACAATGCAGCGTGCTGTTTTTCAAAATTTTATTGACCTATCCCGAGAATGTGACCTTCCTCTCAATATTCATTCACGTTCAGCGGGTCGGCATGCAATTGAAATGTTACGACAAAGCGAGGCAAAACGTGTTCAACTCCACGCGTTTGATGGCAAATGGTCAACGGCCATGAAAGGAGTGGATGCAGGATATTATTTTTCTATCCCTCCATCAATTGTCCGTTCCAGGCAAAAACAGAAACTTGTGAAAAGTTTACCATTGGAAAATATCCTGCTTGAAACCGACTCTCCCGTGCTTGGAGCTGACCCTGAGAAACGCAATGAACCTGCAAACATTTATCTGGCAGCACATGCCATAGCGGATATAAAAAAAATTCCCGTGGAAAAAGTGACCGCTGCTGCTTACAAAAACACCTTAAAACTCTATGGTGAAAAAATCATTTCCTAAGCCTTGACCAAGTTTATCGATTTGCCACAAGAACTTGACCTCTCAAAAACCATGATCTACAATAGCGTAAAAGATAGATTCATTACTCAATATTTACTCAACAAAACAATTCCTTAAGTGGAGATAACAATGTTAAAAAAAAATTATACAAAAAATGGCAATAACTGCCGTGTTACTTTTAAATATTCCAATGAAGAAAACGCCGAATCAGCCGTTCTGGCTGGCGACTTCAACAACTGGGCTCTGGATGCTCACGAAATGAAAAAATTAAAAAATGGTTCTTTTTCCGTTACAATATCTCTTAAAACTGGTTGCTCATATTGTTTTCGTTATGTACTTGATGGCAATATATGGGTAAATGACCCAGACGCCGATGATTTTATAGATAATGAATACGGTGAGAAAAACTCGATAATATCTGTCTAAGCACCTGAAGCTTTGCCCCGCTGGAGGTGACCTTTTTTCATCCCCTATCTCCCCCTGATAAACTTTAAAAAAGGACTTCAGGATACAATAAAGCAACAATAAACCAGCACCTTGAAGAATTTCATATCCTTATTTGTATTCAAATGAGACACTCTCATTAAATACTTGACAACAAACAACACCCCCCGTAAAGTGTTACAAAAATTCAAATCGTAACACTTTAGGTTTTTCTATGCATATATCAGAAGGGGCATTAAGCTTGCCGATCCTTGCCGGAAGCGGAGCTTTTGTTGCCTTGGGCACAGCACTTGGCTTAAAGCGCCTTGACTACGATAAAATAATGACAGTGGCCCTGCTTTCGTCAGCTTTTTTCGTTGCCTCACTCATACACGTTCCAGTGGGCCCTGTGTCCATGCATCTTATGCTCAATGGTTTACTTGGGGTTATTCTTGGTTTTGGTGCAGTGCCGGCAATTGCGGTTGCACTCATACTTCAGGCCTTACTCTTCCAGTTTGGCGGGTTAACAGTCCTTGGAGTCAATGCTTTCATTATGGCTGCACCAGCAGTGATTGTCTATCTCCTTTTTGGCTCCATGATACGAGCTGGTGGCAAAAAAGGATTGATTGGCGGTTTTTTGGGCGGATCTCTTGCTGTGCTCCTATCAGCACTTTTTATGGCAGTATCACTGGTCAGCAGTGATGAATCATTTGTGAAAACAGCCCAGCTTCTTGTTACCATTCATGTCCCCATAATGTTCATTGAAGGGCTGATTACCATGTTTTCCGTTTCCTTCCTGGCTCGTGTTCAGCCAGATCTATTAGGCAGCGTATCGCCTTCTCCTGCTGCATGATTGTTCAATTGTTCCATAAGCCCAAGTGCTTTTTTATGGCCCTGGCAGTCCTCCTTTTTTCTCTTTCATGCAACAATATTGTTTTTGCTCATAAAGTTGTGGTGTTTGCCTATTCAAGTGGGGCTGAAATTGTTGTTGAAGGCTCTTTTGGCGGCAAACGACCTGCACAGAAGAGTCAAGTATCTGTATTTAGTGATGCTACAGGGGACTTATTGCTTGAAGGTGAAACAGATAGCAAGGGACTTTTCAGGTTCAGCAAACCTGAAAAGGAAGGCTCTTTAAAAGTGTTACTTAAAAGTGGTCAAGGTCATCAGGCTGAGTGGCTTTTGACCAAAGATCTCGTTCAACCTGTGCAAAACAGTAGCAATACGAACAATGAAAAGGGGCAATCAACTGTTACCAGTCATGTTCAACAAGCTGGCAGTAAACATTTAGCAATTGACGAACACGAGCTTTCCACTCTTATCAATCAAGCTGTGGCCAAAGAAATTGAGCCTCTCAAACATATGCTGCATCAGCAACTGAACAAAGGGCCTGGAATTATTGAAATAATAGGTGGAATTGGCTGGCTTTTCGGGATTGCAGGAATTGCTGTCTACTTAAAAAATCGAAAATAATGGTCTTCATCTTTTTGGCGCAATTTTTCTCTCATACATACTCCATCCTGTTTTGAATTCTCAATGATTTCTGAAAAATTTGCCCAAGGTGACTCACGCCTCCACAGCATGAATCCTGGTATAAAAATACTAGGCTGTAGTTTTCTTGCCCTTGCCGTTGCTCTCAATGGTTCTTTTCTGGCAATCTACCTTGGACTTATTTTCGGGTTTTCTTTGCTCCTATGGGCCAGACTACCGCTCCTGTTGGTTGCCAAACAGCTCATGGCGATTAATATTTTTGTACTTTTTCTTTGGATCACTTTACCGCTCACCAGTGCTTCTGGTCCAGAAATCTCTCTTGGCCCCTTGATGCTTTATGAACATGGAATTGATATGGCACATAAAATTACCATCAAGGCCAATTGTATTGGCTTATTTATCATTTCTCTCCTGAGCACATCGACTGTTCATCAGATTGGCAAAGGACTTCAGCAGCTT
>CAMYOP010000214.1 GCA_947260045.1 uncultured Desulfobulbaceae bacterium | reverse complement strand
GATGGACCGGAACCACTTTCATATTCAAAATGGTAGTGGCGATATCCACCGAAAACTTTGACATTATTTTTAAATTTGTAACTTACAAAACCAGCCACTTGGTATGAATTACTGTCAGAGCCTTCGCCTATATCAGCCAGACAGCTAGCACCCCAACCATTATTAAGATCATATTTTGCTCGAAATCCTATAACTCCATCGGTCCAGTCTGCATTTCGGTTTCTTGAACGAGATGTTGCCAAACCAAGCCCAATTGCGCCCACTCCAACATTCACATCAATCTTGTTGTATCGCGCTCCTCCTAAAATATCCACGCCAAAACTGCCTTCTCCGTTATCTCTTTCAATAACCCTATAGCCAACAAAACCTTCCAGCATGGTTTGTTCGATTCCAACATCAAGAGTCGCGGAAAGAGCAGCGTTTACAGCTCTGGTTTCATCTGCTGAAAGATCTGCATAGAAGATATCTCCGATAAAGGACCAATTCCCACGCCGATGTTCAACATAAGCCATAAATCCCAAATCCAGGTTTTCGAGAATGTCACTGAAAGAAACATCAACATCAGAAGTTACATTGCCATACTCTATGTCTCCATCAATGCTGCTTATAAAACCGTATAAGCCAATTTCGGTCGAACTCTCCTGGGCATGTACCGGGCCTGCCAAAAAACAGATGGTTAGCATGGAAAGCATACAAAATTTTTTCATTTGGGCATCTCCTCTCAATGATCTGTTGAGCAATCATTATGTATTCGTTTTGTAATTACTTGAGCTGGGAACCTGCATTTGTATGAACTTTCCAGCCCATACCTTTTAATTTATCATTTGCCAGGGGGCTTAAATCTCCCAAGGTCCAAATTTCAAACTGGCCCCCTGTATCACCACTTTTTTGTGCAGTGAGAAAGTTTGCAATATCAGCAACTTTTTTGCTCCAGATAATATAATCTGTTGGCAAAACAACTACCACTGTGCCATCTTTTTTTTCAGATCGTGCTAAGCGTCCCAAGGAGGCAAGCTTTACCAGCGGGCTAATATTTTTATGATATCTGGCTGTCATCACAGCTGTTGCCGTTATGACGTTGGCCATATCAGAATCACTTGCCTGGAGAGCTATTGTTATAAACAGATCCCGATTGACAATACCTTTCATTGATTCAAGGGCTGTAACCAATACGGTCATTTGAGCTGGTGAAAAGGCTGGATTGTTGAGAAAGAGCTTTACCGTATCCTCATTCATCTTCATGGCCAGTAGTTTATTTTTGTTTTGAAGCCAAAGTTCTGAAGCTGGTGTTGCGTTGATTGTTTCATTTAAAAGACGGGCAGTACCTGAGGTTGTCAGAAACAGGCCTCCAGCACCTGACACAACACTTGTGGCAAGGCCAATACCTAATCCACCAAGATAGTCTGCCCGTGCCAGCCGGTCTAATTCTTCTTGCAGCACCTTGTTACGGGAATACATATTGACACCATACTTTGTGGCAATCTCTCCTTTTGCTTTTGACAGGCCGATGAATTGTTCGATTTTACTGTCTTCATTTTTTGTAACCTTGCGTCTGCCAACTGTTTCCTTTGCTCTGTTAAACAGGCTGCCAACTCCTGAAACAGCCCCTTCAAAGGTTCCCCCAGGATCAGTAACCAGGTTTCTGATCCCATCCACGGTTTTCCCTCCAGACTGCTTAAAAGATTCAACCATTGTATCATTGGTCTCGACCTTTTTCATAGCGGCAATCGCACTAAGCTCATGGACCAGGACTTTCAGTGCACTGGTTGAGTTTGCCTTAAAATTACCGAAGGAAGATTTTATATTGTACTGATTGAAGAGACCATCATTGAACACCTGTCTATCAACTTCGTGGTATTCACTTTTTAAGATTTTAGATTTGAGAGGAGGAGGGGTACTAAGGGTGCCAGGTTTTTCAAACTGAGCCAGTACAGATTGCACTGATAATGCATGTAGTATAAAAATGGAAATTAAACAAAAAGAGAACGGTTTCCACTTCAAAGGTACTTTTTTAGATTTACGAGTGATCATTGACATGTCTCCAATTATTTTCCGGTAATTAGACAAGGGGGCCTAAAGTAATTAACAGCACCATGTAAAAATCAGCTTAACGCTACCATTCACATACAATCTAATATTGTTATCGTAAAAGAATGGTCACCTGCAAGAAAGTATTGGCAGGTGAAATGACCCCCTCTCTTTTAACGGGCTGATCATTGACTTTTAGTCTTCAACCGGGAGTCCACTTGGCACTTTTTTGGGAACCCACTTTGCCAAACCATCCAAACTTGGTGATGTAAGTGATTCCAGAAATGCCAACAAATTACTCAATTCACCTTCTGACAAGGTGACCTTTTGAGTATCTTCAGGCTTGGTAAAAGATAAAATGTCTTCCATCTGTTTTGCTCTATAGAGCTCTGCCACATCTTTTGTCAGATGCGCATAGGGGTCATAATTTTTCGCAGAGCCTATGGGATCGAGTTCATGGCGAACGGTAGCTTCCAGGGTGCTATAGAGCCCATCATGCATCCAGGGTCCTGTTTTTGCAACATTTCGCAGAGGAGGTGTACGGAAACTGTAAAAATATGGGGTAATGCCTGTTGCACCACCGCGGCCAGCGTCCCATGTTCCATCAGAGCGTCCAGCTGGAATGTTACTGCCTTTGCCAGGGCCTAACTGAGGTACCGCCCGATTGTGAAAAACCTGATTTGTCATCAAAGATCCAGTATGGCATTGAGCACAACCCGCCTTACCGTAGAAAAGAATAGCTCCCTGCTTTGCCTCTTTGCTCAGGGCATTTTTATCACCTTGCAGGTACATATCAAATGGTGCATCAGTAAGGGTGAAGGCTTCAATCTCGAAGGCTGCAATGGCATTAGCCGCATGTCCAAAGGTTAATTTGTCTGCTGGTATATCAGGATAAACCTTCTTGAATAGATCACGGTATTCTTCAATTGCAACTATACGGCTGATAAGTCCATCCCACATTTTCTGCCATTCCCAATTCTTTATAGCCGCCACATTGTTTTCATGTGGATTGCCACGCATTTCATTGACAGACGTAACAGGAAACATAGCCTGGGCAGCCAAACCGCTATCAAGATCCTGTGGCAATACATATCCCGCCGGGGATATATATTTCAACTCTCTACGGGCGGGAGTGCCCCCGACAGGAGCGAGGAACTTTCCGTCTTTTTTCACCATTAGACGTCCATCCCAAAAAAATGTCACCATGTCTCCACGGTTAAAAAGATCAAGGGAGTTGCGTGGTATGAAAACGGGTTTACCATGCTCATCTTTTGGTGGGACACGTTTGGTCATCTTTCCCTTTCCGCCTTGTCCGACCGAGACGGGGACATTATCAGATGTTGAGGCCTCTGGGAGGTGACAGGTTGCACAGGAAATGTTTTTATTGCCGCTTAAAAGCTTATCCCAGAAGAGAATACGGCCAAGTTCAACTTTGGCTGGATCTGTTTTGGGCTTGGTGATTGGTGTAACGTTATGCTCATTTAAAAGATCTGCCAAATATGCATCAGTATCCACCGGTATTTTGGTAGATGTTTTTTCATTTGTGACACAGGAACTCGCTATGAAAGCCAAAATAAAAATACTTGCAACGATACTGATTTTTTTCATCTTCAACCCCCTCTTGTAATGTTTTTTTAATCAGAGCGTCTTCTTTTACCTTTTGATTTTTTCTGGAAAAACTTGGCACTTTCATTTCTTGGCTGAAGGTTTAAAAACCTTTCACTAGAGTTAACGTGAACAATTCTCCTTCAAAGCGTCCTTCTGCCCCATATTCCTTCAAATAGCGAAAGACCACTGTTGCATTGAATGGAATAGATACCAGTTCTCTCTTCATGCTCGGCCTTGTTTTTATTCAGCCCGAATGCTGCTTAACAATTATTATTTTGGAAACAGAAAAGTTAACTGTAACCTGAATCCCCAATCTTCAGCACCGATGTCGGGATTATCCACCCAATATCGTACACCGCCACCAACCTGGAAAATCTGATTCCCAAGTTTGAGGAGCTGATTTACTGTAAAATTTACAGGAACTGACCATTCTTCATTATTCCAGTTGTAGGTAGATTCTGCACTGAGCCCAATAGTGGTTTTGGTCTTTGTAATATAACTCATGAAAGGTTGAAAAAAGGTTGCACTTACATAAACTCTTTCATCATCGCCAGCAAAAGATTCGAGGTGATTTGCAAGCATTCCAAAGGTCCATGGACCCTCCTGTTTTAAGACCACACCTGTCGGTCCTATGCCCCATTTTTCAGTCCCCAACATTTCATCGGTAGCAGTAGGTAATAGTAGTACTGGGCCAACACCCCAAATAAGTCCTGATGCAGTAGGTGCTTTAGGCGAGAAGAATAGACTTTGAACGACATCGCCTATACCGGATTCGCCTAAGCCTACTGCTGGAAAATCGTTTTGATCAATTATGGGCAGGATGGTTCTTGAAATGAGGTTCCAGTCTTTATTCAAGGAAAATGGTATAACTGGCTGGATGTTTATTTTCCAGATAGAGCCGTTGTCATCAGCATTGAAATTTTCATCATAATTTGCCTGGATGGGTACACTTATAAGTGAAGCGACAGGGTTTGCCAGCTTCTTGGCAAGTTCTGCATCGTCTTGAGCAAAAACTGCTGACCCGTCACAGAGAGATATAATGAACATTAAAACTGGAATGCTTCCGATTAATCTTGTCATGTATAATCCTGTCATTGTTTTACTTTTCTTGTGAATACCACTTCGAACGTCTGTTGCATTGCTGCCTGATAATAGAAACCGGCCAGAGCGTCTTTTTCTGCGTAATAATAAAGGGTATAGGTAGATCCAGGATACCCTTCATCCTCCAGCTTAATGAAGAGTTTATTTAATCCCTTCCATTCGGAGATTTTGGCTTCAGAAATGTTGATTTCTTTCGGGTTAAAATAGGCAACTTCGACAAAACCGTCAGGTTTGATATTTTTGACATGGATTCGATATCCCCCGTCAGTACGGACCCAGTTGCCAGCAAGCACCAGAAAATCGGACTTGTCTGCATAGAGCGCTGAAGCTCCCATAAAACCTGAACAGACT
>CAMYOP010000213.1 GCA_947260045.1 uncultured Desulfobulbaceae bacterium | reverse complement strand
ATATTATTTTTCTAGTTCAAGTGGATTTTAAACAATTATCCTTGGTTCTATACCCCATGGGTCAAAGACAGCTTGTGCAGAATGTTTCACCCAGGAACCAGTATACCAGCGGAAATTGTACCTATTACGTCAAAAGAATTACTTGAAACGAGCCAGCTACTGTTCCCTAATGCATAAATTTCTCCTAATTGCCTGCTATCTATATACAAAACCTTGTATGATTTCTCTCACTCCTTTACTATAGAGGAAGTATTGCAATTCACCTGCATAAAAGAATGTGATTAGCACTAAAGCTCAGTTAACACCGGGAGACAGATCGGAGTCTAGCGCTTACCTAATTTTTTTCTAAGCCTAAGGGGACCGAATTTTTTTCGCGTATTATCAGCGAAAATTATTCTGTCTCCCGAATAATAACGGAAAAATATAATCGGTCCCCTCTCTTTTAGTTTCCAACTGAGCGTTAGTGGTAATCAAATAAATGAATAGAAGTCCTTCCCATTGCTTGAATCAACTGGGAACAGGTGAATTAAAACTTGTACTTTCAAATTTTAGCATGAAGAAGAGAAAGTAGTATGAAGGAAGAACGATTTCGCCTGAAAACCAGCGAACTTGATAAACTGGCCCAACAATTACTGCAGCTTGAAGATGAGCTGAATTCCAACATTCCAGTGACCCTGTGGATAAGTGATCTGCATGGTGAGGGGGACCGTTTCATGAACATCCTTCGCGGTCGATTCGGGATGTTATATCAGACCTGCCGTGAAGCTCTTCCCAATACATTTTCTGTAGATAAAATCCAATATCTCACTCAGCTAATCAGAAAGAAAGAATATTTTGAGGAAGATCATGTCCTGATGGGCACCCAGGATGTAATCTTTTGCCTGGTAGACATCCTCAAGTATCGTTTGGCCAACATCAGACATCAAACTAAAAATGTCTTCCCTCCTGAGTTTCGCAATACCATTAACCGCTTGATTTCAGGACTTCCTGTTCCTGACCAGGTATTTGAAGAGGAAATACTTTCCAAACGATTGATCAGCCACCTAGCTCATAGCATCAGGCAGGTTCTACTTGATCGCATTATTGTTTTGGGAGATATTTTTGACCGTGGTCCTCAACCTGACAAGATTATCCGTATCCTGTCCTCTTTAGCCTATAGAGATATGGTTAATTATGTCTTTGGTAACCATGATATTTTGTGGATGGGAGCAGTTTCTGGGAATCAATCCCTTGTAGCAGAAGCCATGCGTATCACTTGCCGCTATGATCATTTCGAATTAATGGAGCGCCTTAATTTTGACAGTTCAAAATTAACTGATTTTGCAGAGAAAACCTATCCTGTAGATACTATAACTGGAAGATTCAAGGCCAAAACCGGACGGGGTAAAAGTATGGAAAAAGCCCTTGCAGTTATCCAGTTTAAGCTTGAAGAACAAACCATTAAGAAATACCCAGAATATGAAATGGAATCCAGACGATGGCTTGAGCGACTGGCTACCATGCTAAAAAGTGGAGATACTTCTGGGCTTAATGATACCCATTTCCCTACTATAAATCTGGACGACCCTTTAAAACTCACCGCGGAAGAGCAAGAGATAATTAATGATCTCACCTTTCAATTCACCAGTAACAGCAAGCTCAAAAGGCTACTCAGTTTTTTTTATAAAAAAGGAAAAACCTACCACGTTCACAATAATAGCCTCAATATCCATGCCCTGCTTCCATCGAACGAAGATGGTGAATTTGAGTATTTTCTCGGACGACGGGGACGAGACTTGCTTGACTTTGTCCAGGCAACCATTGAGAGAGTTGGAGTCAGGTACTTAAGCGGTGATACTCAGGAAGAAAAAGATCAAGCCCTGTTTTTTTATCTTTGGTGTGGTCCCAAATCACCCTTTTTCGGCAAACATGCGATGAAAACCTTTGAACGATATTTTCTTCTCGACAAGGAAAGCCATGCTGAAAGGACCCTGTATTGGAAGAAAAATCTTCAGACCGATGAATTCAAAGAGAAGTTAAAAAAAGAATTTGGTATCCAACGGGTTATCTTTGGCCATACCCCTATTGATTACCTGAAAGGAAAACAGATGGCATCTTCTGATGGTGTGGCGATCAACGTTGATGGTGGTTTTGCCGCAGCTTATTATAACCGCGGCCATGCCTTGGTTCATACGCCTTATCAACTTTTTGGCATTATCCTGCCCACACCAGAAGAAATGCAGGAAGCTGCCCAAAAGCTTGAATCTGCACCCCTTGATATCCAACTTATAGATGAATTCAGGCAGCCTATGAAGATTAAGGATACGGCAAAGGGAGTCTTACTGAAGCAACAAAGTCATGCTTTACTTCGTCGAATTAGAGAATTAACCAGTGAGCCCAGACAAGTCTAATGTTAAGAGGGAAGGAATCTTTACATTGTATATTTTTCAAAAATGTTAAATCGGATTGAACCATGAATATTAACTATGGAATGGAAATTGTCAGAGCCACTGAGATTGCAGCACTCACTGTTGCTAAGATACAGGGCCTTGGCAGCCATGATAACATTTTGAATGAGGCGCGAAAGGCCATTATCAAAACTCTTAACAGACTGATGATAAATGGAAATGTGATAAATGACCGCTTTACCGACCGTGCAGAAATATGTAAATTGCCAAGTATTCTTGGTGAAGGTGGACCAGATATGGACCTGATGGTTGTTGCTCTTGAAGGACAGCATGCAGCAGCTGATGGCAGGAATAATGCCACATCATATACCGTAATTGCAGAAGATGGTTCTATCCAACCTATTCCTAATCTCCATATGTACAAAATAGTTGTTGGCCCAGAAGTTGGAGAAGTTATAGACATTAACCAATCACCTGCTGCTAATGTAAAAAGAGTAGCCAGGGTGCTGAGAAAATATACGGAAAATGTGACCGTCTGCATTCTTAACAGAAAGCGACATCAGGATCTCATCAATGCGGTGAGAAGTTGTGGTGCCAGGATAAAGCTGATTGAAGAAGGTGAAATATCAGGCTGCCTTGCAGCTATCAACGGTGAAAAAGCGGATATTTATATGGGCTATGGATATGCACCTGAAGGGACAGTGGTTGCTGCTGCCATAAGTTGTCTGGGTGGATATATGGAAGGAAAAATATCATATAATAATGACTCGGATCGCCAGGAAGCTGTGGACCATGGAATTGATGATCTGGACAAGGTTTTCAGAGTCGAAGACCTGATAAACTCCAATAAAATCTCCTTTGCCGCAACAGGTGTCACAGATGGTGAATTTTTAGAAGGCGTGCGCTTTACAGCAACAGGAGCCGTGACTCACTCTTTTGTCGCTAGAAGTGAAACCCGCACCTACCGTAACCTGAAAACCAGACACTTTTTTGATTATAACCCTGTATTTTAATGATCTCGGGCTGTTTATCACCTGGTGATTAAATTATCGGGCGATACCAGGCATGAAAGAGGGAAAAATTGATTCTGACATCCACTTTCGAGAGTTTCTTTCTTGAAATGATTCTAAAATAGAATTCAGATTATATACCTAAAAATAAGCAGGGTTAGCCCTCCCCTGCTTATTTGATTTATCGTAAACTCGTTAAGAATTACCTGCTCTATCAAAAATTCACACACCTCAATATTTAGTTTGAGGTTTTTATAGGGGTGCTGGGTCACAGTCAAAAGTTTCAGAGACCTTCACCGCGGTACCCATGCAAGTTGCTGGTGCATTGGGTGTATTCCATAATTGACTTTGGCCGATATATTCCATGGAACTCCCTTTGCCGTTCAGAGTTGCCCTGTTAATACTATCCCAGTTTGTTATATAAACTTCCTTTTTGTCAATTGCCCCGAAGAAAATTCCATTGGGAACCTCAGCATCACAGGAATACCCCTTGAATAAATCCTGATCCTGCCAGGTGATAACCATTTGATGCGTTTGCAATAAAATTACTCCATCCGCGGTATGATCCATATTATCACCAATTCGCATACACTTCGAATCTATAGTCCAAGTTCCAACTAAATCGGGAGTACCTGCAAAAGCTAAACTTGTCACAACCAAAAAAGATAGTACGGATAAAATAGCAATTCTGTTCATAATACTTCCTCCTTTTCTCTTTTTTTAAGTATCAAAACAAATCAATTATTGTGTATACCCGTCAGACCAAGACTTTAAAAAAAGCGAAGAGAGCAGCAAGGTGTTCTCTCTCTGATTATTTGTTCATCATGTTCTTTTGACGATTTATTATAGAAAAAAGATACGCATTTTTTATGCCATAAAATATATTCTGCCTGCTTCTTTGCAGCCCAGTACTTTTAGATTTTTCTCACATTATAAGTATTCAACACTGATATAAATCTTCCGCTTTTTCGGCCCAGAATTACGGAATTTCCATAGATGTGAAGATATCTGTGGAGGTATTAATCAATCAATCGTTCTGAAATAACATTTAATGGATGGAAGCTTAAACTGAATTTTAGTGTGTAAGGTTTGATCTGGAGAATCGTTAGTGATGAAAGCACTTTACATAGTACAAAATTCCACCTTCTAAGTTCTTCGACTTCTCTTTCTGGCACGTCTGGCGAGAAACATCCGAAGTAAACTGATCAGAATTATATATGAAAGTACTGCGCTGAAGGTACTGACAATCATACTTCCTAAGATAAGAGGGACTATGATATCCTGGCCTAATTCGGCGACGGCTTGGAGCTGATCAGTGATTTCCCAGATATCAAGTGTCGTCAGTTTGGCAGCCAGATCCATCAGTTGGCGAGAAACAAGCTTTACCGAAGGACCAGACCAGATAAGACTACCAAGCCAGTAGTTGAAGGTGAAAATGGGGGGAATGGTTATTGGATTTGTCACCATGACTGCCATGACTGCAGCCGCACGGTTGACATTGAACATGGTCGCTAGGATAACAGCCAAAATTACCTGCAAGCCAATGGTAGGCGTAAAAGCAATAAACAAGCCGAGCGAAAAACCTCCAGCTACAGCTTCTGCAGAACTGCGAAGACGGATGATCCAGCGAAGGAAAGGACGCAGTCTAAGAAACAACCATGTAAAAGGTCGACCTATTCTCTCTTTTACCA
>CAMYOP010000212.1 GCA_947260045.1 uncultured Desulfobulbaceae bacterium | reverse complement strand
CAGTCAAGCGAATGCAGATTCAAAAAAAAAAGTTAAATCGAAAGTCAGATGCACTTGAGTAAAAATTCCACGTTATCATGTTGGAAAATGTGCAAAATTACCAAAAAGTTCAGGAACAGCAAAAAAACTATTCCAATCAATTACAGGCAGAAATAAAGCGACAGACAGCGGAACTCAGACAAGCCAAAAAAGAAGCCGAAGCGGCAAATGTTTCAAAGAGTGAATTTCTCGCCTCCATGAGCCATGAGATTCGTACACCCATGAATGGAGTCATCGGCTTTACAGATATGCTGATTGATACCAAGCTTGATACAGAACAAAACGAATTTGCCCAAACTATCAAACGAAGTGCAGAAGCTCTCCTCTACCTTATCAACGATATCCTCGATTTTTCCAAGATAGAAGCAGGCAAAATGGATCTTGAGCTTATTGATTTCGATCCAGAGATAACCGCAAAGGACGTCTGTGATCTTATCAAACCCCGCGTGATCACAAAGCCCATTGAGATACTCTGCAACATCGATCCAAAACTTCCAGTTAAAATATCAGGAGACCCTGGCCGTTTTCGCCAGGTTCTTATCAATCTTCTCGGTAATTCCGCTAAATTCACCGAAAAAGGAGAGCTGGAGCTCTCCATTGAGCTGGATGGTGAAACAGAAGACACTCTCACTTTACATGTAAAAATCCGTGATACAGGTGTTGGCATCCCTAAAGACAAATTAGAGTCAATTTTTGTTGCCTTTGAACAGGCTGATGGATCCACCACCAGGAAATATGGCGGTACAGGACTAGGCCTTTCCATTTGCAAAAAAATTGCCATTCTCATGAATGGAAAGGTTTGGGCTGAAAGTGAAATCGGTAAAGGTTCTACATTTCACTTCACCGCCGTTATGGGAAAAGCCAAGATACCAGAGGAAGTGTTGTCTCAGAAAATCCCTCTTGAAAATAAAAAAATACTTATTGTCGATGATAATCAAACCAGCCTTCAAATACTTACCAAAATGCTCGACGGGATCGGAATGTTGGTTACTCCCGTTATTAATAGCAAGGAGACTGAAGCAATTGTCGACGAGGCAATGGCAGAAGGTAAACCTTTTGACCTGGGCATTATAGACATTTTCATGCCTGCGCCTGATGGCTTTACTGTGGCCCAAATGATCTATGAAAAAAGTAAAGACAAAAAAATTCCACTCATGGCCTTTTCCTCAGGACTGGAGCGTGTTGCCAAGCGTTGTCAAGAAGTTGGCTTTGATGCGTTTTTGAGTAAACCTTCAAGTAAATCAATCATTATCCGTACACTGGAAAGAATGCTTTTAAAAAATGAGCAAAAAGGTGACCAAGCCAAAAACGACCAACTCATAACCAGGTACGTCATCAAGGAAGAGGCCAAGGAAGCGACTCAGCTTCTGCTGGCTGAAGACAACCCTGTAAATAAAAAACTAGCAACACTCATACTGACAAAGGCTGGATACAAGGTCGATAGTGCTGATAATGGCAAGATAGCTGTCGAGACCTTCGCAAGCGATCCTAAAAAATATGACCTTATTCTTATGGATGTCCAAATGCCAGAGATGGATGGCCTGGAGGCCACCCGCCAAATCAGAAAACTTGGGTTTAATGATGTGCCAATAGTTGCGATGACAGCCAATGCAATGAAAGGAGACCGTGAGATCTGCATTGAAGCAGGCATGAATGACTACATCAGCAAACCTATCAAAAGAGAAATTGTTTTTGAAATTATTGAGAAATGGTTACACCAGGAACTGACAAGAGAGGACATTTGAATAAGGAAAATTCATCACAGCAATATTTTTCAGATAAGCCCCCCGACACGCAGGGAATAAATAGTAAAAAAGGCATAATAAATCAGTGGGCTTTTGAGCATAGAAAAGAAGAACCTTTCTATCTGCTTGTCGTCAGAACTTGTCTTCGTGTCTGTCTCATCATGATGGGAGAATTTACACGCTCAGGGATTACCCTGCGTGCATCAGCTTTAACCTTCTCTGTGATGCTCTCCCTGATTCCGCTTCTGGCTATGTCCACTGCAGTCCTTAAAGGCTTAGGGAAAGATGACCAGCTAAAAATTGCTGCCTATAAGTTCATTGATTCAATAGACCCTGACAACACAAAAAAGAATACTGAAAGTCCCGCTGAACTTACTCCTGATCTAACAAACGTTCCCGGTGAACCTCCTCTAAATGAAAAAGATCTGGTAGACCATCTGCGAAGTGGAGTTGATACTATTTTTAGCTATGTCAACCGCACCAACTTCGCGACACTTGGAGCCTTTGGCATTGTTGGCTTACTCTATGCCGTCATTCTGGTATTGAGTACCATTGAAGAATCCATGAATGCCATCTGGCATACAAAACGCGGCCGCTCACTTTTTCGAAAAATAATGGATTATCTGGCACTTCTCATCTTGCTTCCAGTTTCCATAAATGTTGCCCTGGCAGGCGATGCAGTTCTAGCCAGCCCGAAAATATTGGCCTATCTCAACACTTTTATTCCTTCAGCCTGGGCGGTAACAATGTTGCTCAAGCTCATCCCTTTTATATTTGTGGTTCTGAGCCTGATGGTAATGTATCTATTTTTCCCCAATGTCAAAGTTCATACCTATGCCGCCTTTTCAGGAGCTATCTTTGCTGCTGCTTCCTGGCTTGTCGTACAAAAATTCTATATTTTCCTCCAGGTAGGGGTATCTAAATACAATGCCATTTATGGCTCTTTTGCAACACTTCCCCTCTTTCTCATCTGGATGCAACTGGGCTGGATGTTCATTTTGCTTGGCGCTTCACTTGCCTACGCGGTCCAGCATCGCAACCTCTATCATCTGCCCGGAACCAAAGGATCACCCAAAAGAAAACTGCAGCTGGCCTTTGATGTACTGGAAACAGTGTATAGTGATTTTACCAACCGCAGACCTTCAACCTTTGACAGTCTGCTGCTCGCCCATAATGAAGAGCTGCCTGCAGATATTCAGGATATTATTGATACACTCACCAAAGGAGCACTGCTTCATCGTCTCCAGGAAGACCCCCCTATTTTTTTTCCTGCAGCTCCACCAGATTCGTTTGAAGCAAAAGAAGTTGTACGACTCTTTCTGGGAACTGAAGAAACCCCTACTCCAGGAGGCCTTTTTTCAACACAGGTTATAGAGGCTGCTGAGGCAGCTATTAAAAAAGATGCTTTTCCACGTGGCATATGATGATTATCAGTAAGCTATAGAAATGGCCCGGAGAATAACAATGAAAAAACATCATAAATTTTCCATCTGGTACTTCATCATTGGGATCTGGGTGGTATTAATAGCTCAGAATTTCATCGCCTCTTCCTATGCTGTCAAAACCATTTCCTATTCAACCTTCCTCGAATATCTGGATGCTGGAAAAATAGCTGAGGTTTCGGTCACCAGCAATCATATTCAGGGACGCTTGACTCCTGAAACACAAGGAGAAATACCAACCTATTTTCGCACCATTAAAGTTGAGCCGGAAATATCAGCTCTTCTCAAAAAACATCACGTTGAATTTGCCGGACAGATTGAATCCACCTTCCTGCGTGATATGATTTCATGGTTATTGCCAGTTTTTATCTTTTTGGGTGTCTGGTTTGTCCTTATGAAGAAGATGGCTACTCAGCAGCCAGGTTTTATGTCACTTGGTAAAAGTAAAGCCAAAATCTACAAACAGGAAGACATGGGCATCACCTTTGACGATGTTGCAGGTGTCGACGAGGCAAAAACTGAGCTTGAGGAGGTCGTTGAGTTTTTAAAAACACCAGACAAGTTCACTGAATTCGGCGGCAAAATGCCCAAAGGTATACTCCTTGTCGGCGCTCCAGGTACTGGCAAAACCATGCTGGCAAAAGCTGTGGCAGGTGAAAGTGCAGTCCCTTTTTACAGCATAAGTGGATCTGAATTTGTTGAGATGTTTGTTGGGCTTGGAGCAGCAAGAGTCAGAGATCTTTTTGAAGAGGCAAAAAAGAATGCTCCCTGCATCATTTTCATTGACGAACTCGATGCACTGGGAAAAGCACGCGGCATTGGCGGCGTTGGTGGACACGATGAACGTGAGCAGACCCTCAATCAACTCCTTGTTGAGCTTGATGGTTTTGACACCAACATTGGTGTCATTTTAATGGCAGCTACCAACCGTCCCGAGGTACTGGACCCGGCGTTGCTTCGCCCTGGCAGATTTGACCGACAGGTGCTTGTTGACAGGCCAGACAAAACTGGCAGACAAAAAATTCTTGAAGTACACCTAAAAAACCTGACCCAACTCGGAGATATAGACCTGGAAAAACTTGCCTCCATGACTGCTGGCATGGTTGGAGCGGATCTTGCCAACCTGGTAAATGAAGCTGCACTTCTGACCGTTCGTACAGGGGGCAAGCGGGTAGAAATGGCCCAGTTTGAAGAAGCGGTTGAAAGAATAGTCGCCGGGCTTGAGAAAAAAAACAGACTGATTATCCCCAAAGAGCGCAAAATTGTCGCCTATCACGAAGTTGGCCACGCCCTTGTTGCAATGTCACTACCGGGAACGGACCCTGTCCAGAAAATCACCATTGTTCCCAGAGGAATTGCCGCCCTTGGCTATACTATGCAAGTCCCCACAGAAGATCGTTTTTTAATGTTAAAATCCGAGCTCCTCAACAAAATAGCTATCCTGCTTGGCGGAAGAGCCGCTGAAAAATTAATCTTTGAAGATATTTCCACAGGGGCCCATAATGATCTTTCCAAGGCTACTGACATTGCCCGCTCCATGATTATTGAATATGGCATGAGTGAGCACCTTGGCCAGGTATATCTCAAAGGAGAGCCCCGAGCACAATTTCTTCCCCAAGCTGGCTTAGGCGGCCCTCATGAGTACAGCGAGGAAACGGCGCGCATGATTGATACTGAAGTCAGAGAAATAATAGACAAACAGTACCAGATAGCCCTGGCTATTTTGGAGGATAAACAGGATGTCCTAGATCAAGCCGCAAAAGAACTCCTTGATAAGGAAAAGATTGAAGGAAAGGACCTACAAAGAATAATGGAAGGCGCACAGAAAAAGAATCCCACTCAAAGTACAGAAGCCGAGTGATTTCCAT
>CAMYOP010000211.1 GCA_947260045.1 uncultured Desulfobulbaceae bacterium | reverse complement strand
ACAAGCACACAACCATTGGCGACAATCTTTTGCGACGTCAGGGTTTTACAATCCTGGCCCTGAAATTCGATAATCCCGGCTGTTGGCCGTATAAGAGCAGCGATGGTATTTAAGAGGGTGGTTTTCCCTGCACCATTTGCCCCAATCATCACAACGATTTCACCACCATCCACATGGAGCGAAATATTTTTCAAGACCCGTAACTTACCATACCCGGCATCAAGATTTCTTATTTTCAGCATATGCTATCCATGACAAGCCAAGAGCTTAGGCCATCGCCTCCTCATCCTCTCCAAGGTAGATTTTAATGACCTCAGAATTTTGTTGGATGGCAGACGGTATATCTTCTGCTATTTTACTGCCAAAGCTGAGTACAACAATTTCATCTGAAATATCCATAACAAGAGACATATCATGCTCTACCAGTAAAACAGTGATACCCATATCTCTGATTTTTGTTATCAGCCTGGCAACCTCTGCAGTTTCATAAATGTTGAGTCCGGCTGCAGGCTCATCAAGTAGTAAGAGAGACGGATCTGTCGCAAGTGCTCGTGCCAGCTCCACCCCACGCTGCTGACCAAAGGCAAGACTTGTAGCCTCAACATGAGCAAATTTACTTAAATCAAGAATATCAAGAAGTTCCACAGAACGTTGTTGAATCTTTTTTTCTTCTTTCCAGGATTTCGGTAGAGAAAACATACCAGCAAGAAAACCAGATGTTGACCTGATATGGCGGCCGACCATCACATTTTCAAGGGCTGTCATCCCATGGAACAGATTAATATTCTGAAAGGTTCTCGATATTCCAAGTGCAGCTATCTGGTGGGGTTTTTTCCCTTTAATTTCTTGGTTTTGAAAAAATATAGATCCGGAGGTGGGAGCAAGATTTCCGGCAATACAATTAAAAAGAGTTGTCTTACCTGCACCATTGGGCCCTATGACTGCTTTAATGGTTCCCTTTGCTACCTGAAAACTCACATCATCAACTGCTTTCAGGCCACCAAAATTTTTCTGTAGCGAAGAGAGTTCAAGCATTTTTATTTATCCGGACTTTACTATGCGTAAGGAAAAAAGAATTCATCATGCTTCCTGCTTAGCTCTTATATTTTTACGAAAAAACAGGCCCTTCAGCTTAATACTCAATATTCCTTCTGGAGCAAACAGCATAATCATAATCAAAATAACTCCAAAAATAGCATCATCATAGGAACCAAAAACACCCCGAAGGGACAAAAAAGTTAAACTGACCCCCATGATCAACACACCCCAAAGATTTGCCATACCGCCTACGGCCACCAATGCGACATAACGGACAGACTTCATAACAGAAGCCTCTGACGGACCAATTCCACCATTATAGTGGGTCAAAAAAACTCCGGCAATAGCCGCATAGACGGCACTGAGCACAAAAACATACAATTTATAACGCGCGGTGTTCACCCCCATTGCTTCTGCTGCCTCCTCAGAACCATGAATGGAGCGCAATGCTCGACCTACCCGTGAATTAATAAGGTTCTGGAGAAGTATAAGACCTATGATAAGCATGCACCAGGCAATATAATAATTCTGAACTCGACCAGAAAAATCACCGCTGACAACCACGGGACCAATATCTCCAAGAGCTGGAAAAATAGTAAAACCTGGCACCTCGGAAATACCGTCCGCCTCTCCGAAATATTCACTGGCAAGGGCAATACGATAAATGATGATACCAAAGCCAAGAGTTGCCATGGCCAGGTAATGGCCTTTTAATTTTAGAACAGGGATGCCAAGAACAAAAGCAATTACCCCTGCCGTTATAATCGCAACAATACAGGCAGCCCAGGGTACAAAAACCAATAATTCTTCACCATAAAGATCCTGACCCGTAACAATCATTCCCAGAGAGCTTAGTAATTTTACAACTCCACTCTCCTGGAATTGAATCAGATTATGGGTAGTGAGTGCTGCAGAAAGGTATCCGCCAATTGCAAAAAAACCGGCATGGCCAATTGAAATTTGACCGGCATACCCCATAAGAACAGAGAGTCCAATAACAACAATGGCATAGTACGCAGACATGGTCAATTGGGTCAGATAATATTGGGTTGAAGTCATGCTTGTTGCAAGCTGGACCCCAATTACCAATACCAGCAAACTTAATAATACGAGACTTTTCCTGGCCATATTAAAACTCTTTGAGCCTTGCGGCTTCACTGGAGCCGAAGATGCCGTGCGGTTTTACAAACAGAATAACCAGCAAGATAGCAATGGAAATTGCGTCCTGAAAAGCAAGAGGGACGACAGATACACTGAAGGCCTCTAGGCAACCCAGCAAAAGCCCTGCGGCAACCGCCCCAATTGAATTACCCAGGCCACCGAGAATGGCCACTGTAAAACCTTTAATGGCAAGAGCTGTGCCGCTGTCATACTGAGTATAGGTGATAGGAGACATTACACATCCGGCTAGAGCACCGATACCGGCACTGAGCATAAAGGAAAATGTCACCATATTACGGGTATTGATCCCGCAAAGAATGGCAGCCTTTCGGTTGGCACTGCAGGCTCTCATCTCTCTGCCAAGTGGTGTTACCTTAAAAAAAACACTCAAGGCAGCAACAACGATAGAACAAACTCCAAGAACCCATAAGACCTGTGGGGAAATTCTTACGCCACCAAGTTCGATACTGGTAATTTCATTACCGTAAAAATAAGGAAGTGAACGAACTGACTCTCCCCATATGTGAAGAGCAAGTTCCCGAATCAAAATGGATATACCGATAGTGATGATGATCAAGCGCAGAACCGAGGGGCTCTCCAGCCAGCGGATAAAGACTATCTCGATTAAGGCACCGATAAGCATCGTAATCAGTACAGCGCCCGCAATGGCAAGAGGCAATGGCAACACTGTTAATAACGATATGGACAGCATTCCGCCGAGCATGACAAATTCACCTTGGGCGAAATTGATAATCCCAGTGGTGTTATAGATGATATTGAAGCCGATGGCGACAATACCGTACATAATCCCATAGGTAATACCGGCAAAGAGAAACTGAAAAAATAAATCCGAAGTCATAAAGGATATTCAGGCATAAAAAAAGCGGGCAAGCCCTTGCCTGCCCGCTCAATTGTAGGAACTATTTATTTTCCCTGGTAGGATACAAACTTTCCGTCTTTAACGGTGAGCATAACAAAAGCATCCATACCAAGTCCGTTATGATCTTCAGCAGAAAAGCTGAAAACACCACCTGTGCCAGGATAATTTTTTATATTTTCCAGGGCATCACGTACTTTTTCTTTATCAGCACCTGCAGCTTCAATGGCCTGAGCGAGCAGCATAAATGCATCATAGGCATGTCCGCCAAAGGTTGAAACTGTTTCTTTGTATTTACCTTCGTAATCAGCTTTATATTTAATCAACACTTGTTTCTGAGGGTCTGAATCAGCCAACGTATCAGCTATGAGCAAACGTCCTGCTGGAAAAATAATACCTTCGGCAGCAGCTCCTGCAGCCTCAACATATTTAATGTTTCCAAAACCATGGCTCTGAAAAAGTGGGACATCCCAACCGGCCTGACGCATGTTCTTAGCAATGATCGCCTGGGCAGGTACGATTGACCAGTTGACCACAGCCTGGATATCTTTCTTTGCCATTAATTTGGCAACCAGGGCAGAGAGGTCTGTGGATTTTTTATCATATGTCTCAGCTGCTACAACTTCGAGGCCAAATTCAGGAGCAATTTTCAGTAGCTGGCCTTTGCCGGCCTTACCAAAACCAGTGTTACCAGCAACTACTGCAATCTTGCTCAAGCCAAGATTTTTGATTTCACCATAAATTTTCTTAACAGCATAAGAATCCTTCTGAGGAGTCTTGAAAACGTATTTTGCAACAGGATTGACGATGACTTCAGCAGCTGCACAAGAAATCAGAGGGGTCTTGCCCTCTTCTACGATCTTTTTAATTTTCATGGTTTCGCCACTTGTGGATGGCCCAAGGATGGCGAAGACTTTTTCTTCTTCAATAAGCTGTTTGGTAAAAGAAATAGCTTTTTCGGGGTTTGCCCCTGAATCTTTTATGATGAGGTCAATTTTATGCCCGCTGATACCACCTTTGGCATTGACTTCATCTGCCAGCATTTCCAGGGTACGTGCTTCCGGACCACCAAGAAATGATGCGGGCCCAGTCACGGCCAAAACCGCTCCTACTTTAATTGCTTCTTTTGCATCCTGTGCTGCACTTATGACCGGTACTGCAAGTAGACCCATTGCCGCTACCACCAGTACCGCCTTTGAAAACATATTTTTCACCTTCTACCTCCCCTCGCTTAATGAAAAAAAAGAACTTAATAGTTCCGACCATGAAAGCTGTTCCGCCCCTGTCAATGAATAGTCCAGGATGACAGATACTTACTCCCTACTCATAAAGCACAAACCTGCTCCCCTGTCAAAACCATTACACCGGCCTTCTCCAAAGATTCAATGGCATGATCCATATCATTGAACCGAAAAATGAGAACAGCGTTTTCACCATGTTTATTGACAAAGGCATACATATATTCAACATTGAGGCCAGCAGCCTCAATTGTTTTCAACACAGAGGCAAGACCTCCTGGCTGATCAGCCACTTCAACCGCAATCACATTGGTCTTACCCACTGTGAAACCATTATTTTTAAGAATTTTCTTTGCTTGATCGACCTTATCAACAATAAGCCTTAAAATACCAAAATCCGCAGTATCAGCAACTGACAAGGCTCTAATATTAACATTTTCTGCCGCCAGAATCCTTGTAATTTCGGCAAGACGGCCAGACTTATTCTCAAGAAATACTGCTATCTGCTCAACCCGCATTTCCTTCTCCCGAATATGGTTAAAAAGTTAACACCGGGAGACAGATTAAATTTTTCCTAAGCCTAAGGGGACAGAATTTTTTTCGCGTATTATCAGCGAAAATTATTCTGTCTCCCGAATAATAACGGAAAAATAAAATCGGTCCCCTCCCTTTTAGTTTCTAACTGAGCTTTAGGGATAATCACATTTATTTTACACATACCTGTTTTACATCCTACAGCAGCAGGCAGCTCAGGTCCAAACTTTCACCGTTTTCCTTCTCTTGCTGCCTATAAGGTTCTATTATCGATAACCCGCTGGGCTTTTCCTTCA
>CAMYOP010000210.1 GCA_947260045.1 uncultured Desulfobulbaceae bacterium | reverse complement strand
ATACTGACAGTATGTCTGCGAATGTTTTTCTTCACGAGCCTCGTATCCACCATCTTTTTCGGCTTCTCGCGACGAATTTGGTGAAATATCAGGGCTAATACACTCCAAAAAAAAACGAACCTTCAAAATTATGAAGGTTCGTTTTTAGTAAATATAGGTCCTGGACCAAAACTACTAAACAGTCAAATCACCCCTGACCTGTTTTCTTGGCCCTCCGTGACCTGCTGTTGACCAATCACGAATTGGTTGCGAGATTGACATCTCTTTTTGCCTGTCCAGACGACCCATGCGATCATAAATGGATTGCCAGATACACTCAACCTCAGAATGTATTTCACACTTTCCATCTGAAGAGCCACCACATGGTCCATTCATAAGGCTTTTGGCACAACGAGCAACAGGACAGAGTCCGCCGGTTAAATGCAAGACGCAGTCACCGCAGCCAGCACACTGTTCACGCCAGATTCCCTGCTCTGCAGAGCCACCGAAAAAGGAAGTATTGAGAGCTGGAAAAACTTGGTCTCCCGGGCGAAGATTGGCAATAAAATTCACACCAACCCCACATGCCGTGGAAACAATTGCGTCATATTTACCTTTGTACTGATCAATGGCATCTATATATTCTTTATCACATTGACGCACCAGAGAACCTTCAATAACCTCGGCCTCTTTCCCATTTTTCTTCAGACCTAAACGAATGAGAGAAGCCAATATTTCAGCCTCACGTTCGCCGCCGGCAGAACAAACAGTCACGCAACCCCTACAGGCAAGGACGAGTACTCTCTTCGAATCCTTGACCATCTCCATTATTTCTGCCAAAGGTTTTCGCTCGGCAACTATCATGAATCACTCCTAATTTACTTGTCTTACCCGATCTTTTCAGATCGCTTTGAATACAATTATCAAATTATGACTACGATCAAAAATCAAAAAGGACTCGGACCCATTTCTTCAATGCGACTGGTCATTTCTTTTGCTGCATCTATAAATTCTGGATGAAGTCCCCTTGGTAGGTGGTACATACGTATACGGTCAGGCTCAACATCTAGCTCCAGCAAAGCTTGCCTAACATTCTCGACTCGTTTTGCTGCACGTTGGCTCCCCTTCACGTTATGACAAGCGTCAGTTGGACAACCAACGACGTATACTCCGTCAGCCCCTTCTTCAAATGCCTTAAGCAAAGCAGCTTCCTGCAGCTTTCCTGTACATGGCAAACGGGTGAATTCTATATTTTCGGGAAAGTCAAGGCGCTGCAACTCTTTTCCGCCCTGAGCACAACTCTGTTGCGATGTATAATGGCAACTAAACAATCTGATTTTTGGTGTAAAACTCATTATATTGTCCGTCCATATATTGAATGATGCAGATAATGGCTGCATCCATTTAGTATTTTATAAACCACATGCAGCTATAAGCCGCTCATCCTCGGACTCGTTGAGAGTGATTGCCTGGGCTGGACACTCTGAAACACAAATTCCACAAGCCCTGCAACCTGCAACATCGATTGTAGCAAAACCAGCATCATCAATCTTGGGAACTTCCCAGGGACAAACCCGGACACATGTCAAACAGGATACGCAAAGATCACGTTTTACGGCCGCTGATTTGCCTTTTTCAACAAGTTGTTCGTGGGTAACAAAACCTTTTTTCACAGCAAGCTTTGAGACTGCTCCCATAATATCTGCAAATCGGACATCCTGAGGACAGACAAAAACACAATTTCGACACCCGGAACAGAACCAGAGCAAGTCTGAAGATAAAAGGCGCTCACTGAGGCCCATACGAATCATATGAATAATTTTACGTGGATCAAATTCTGGAATGGCCTGACTGACCGGACAAATACCGCTACAGGCTCCACATGAAAAACAACTGTTTAAATGCTCACCACCCGGTTCAGCAATAACCTCGGCATTGAATGCCGGATCGGTTTCCACTTTACTCTTTGCCATACAATCACCACTTTAATATAATTTCTTACCCTCTCTGATAACACAGTGCAGAATGCTCGTAAACCTATTTTCGATCACAGAAGCAGGCTCTTATCAGAAATAGAAAGCGAGGAGATAAAAGCAACGGAAATAAACCATCGCAAACAACAACAGAACCCTAAATATTACAATAGTAATAAGAAAAAGTCAATACGAACGACACCTCACTAAATATTATGCACAACACGCACAGTTCGGAAAATTATCCACATACCTGCCATTTCGGTACAAAATTCATTTATTGCTCAGGTAAACCTCATCTAAAAAAATCACCATTGGCTTTGCCTGCTTGACAACAAAAAAACCAAGACGAAAGATATTTGCCATATCCATTTCTCTCGATGCCGGAGCAAGCCGTACATCCTCAAGTGATATTTTTAAATCATTCCACCCTTTTTCCAAAACAAATTTACGATGAAATCGGTCAGCATAAGGCTGTCCGCCTTCATCATGGTGCACATCATGAATTCTGCAATGGATAGTAAGCTGTCTACCAAGAGGATTATAGAGACTAAAATGAAGCCAGCGATAATCTCGCCAGTCGGATTCAAACTGATACAGCGACGTCCCTGAATAATTGGCTGTTGACAACTTAACCTTAAGGGATTTACTTCCAGAACGAACAATCTTTTTTTCAAGGGAAAGTTGACGTTTGTCAATCCATCGTCCCTTTTCAAAGGGTGTTTCAAAGCCAGATAATAAAGGAAATTGGTAACGGGCAATCGCCTCATCTAAAAAATCCCTGCCAAACGGCCAAAGAGCTACAAAAAGAAGCAAAATTACTGTTACCCGAAACCCCCTCAATTTTTGAGCACTCCAGCCAATCCTCTCGTAACCCATATAAGCAAAAGCTATTAAACAGCCAAGCTGATTGCGCATGATATCAAAAATATCAGGATATCTGCTTGTTGCTAACATTTGCAGCAGCTCTATAAATATACCTAAGAGCAAAACCAGAAAAAAGATCTGAATAAATTCTACAAAGCCATCTTTCCGTGTTTTTCTTTCAGAAACAAAGAAATAAAGAAGAGAGGTGAACAGGGTAAAAAACAGGACATGCCCGAGATCCCATAAAGAATTTAGAGATCGCAAGCCCTTATAACTTGGCCCACCAATAAAGAAAAATGGACTACTTAACAATATACTGAGAAAAGCCAGCCATTTTTTAGTACGAACAGTCAAATTATCCCTACTGAATATACCTTTGCTCTTCAAGGTACAAAATAATTTCCTGCACAGCTTCTGCAGGTGTCAACTTAGTAGTATCGATGATGATCTCAGGATTTTCCGGTGGCATATAAGGATCGGAAATACCTGTCACGCCTTTCACCAGACCAGCTCTGGCTTTTGCATACAAGCCCTTACGATCACGTAGCTCACAGACAGAAAGCGGGGTTGCCACGTACACCTCAACGAAGCCACCATGCTGACTGATAAGTTCTCGATTTACCCGTCTTGACTCCTCGTAGGGAGCAATGGGGGCACAAAGGGCTATGCCTCCATTTTTTGTTATTTCACTGGCAACAAAACCTATCCTTGTCACATTCAAATCACGATGTTCTTTAGAAAAAGTAAGCTCAGACGAAAGGTTTTTCCTGACAATATCGCCATCAAGCAAAGTTACGGGCCGTCCTCGCAGCTCCATAAATTTCACCATAAGAACTTTAGCAATGGTTGATTTTCCGGATCCAGATAGTCCCGTCAGAAAAATTGTGAAGCCCTGCTCGGATCTGGAAGGAAAAGACCTGCGCAACTCAGAAACCACTTCAGGATAGGAGAACCAGGAAGGTATCTCTAAACCATATTCAAGCCTACGCTTAAACTCCTCTGATGTTATATTTTTTACAGATTGCTCTTTTGCATCTTTTAAAAATACATATTGAGCTTTATCTTCCACGTAACCCATTTGCTCCTCAGGAACCATCTCAATGCCGCTCTTGTCACTATACTCTTCGACAAGCTCCTGAGCAGCCCTTTTTGGATAAAACAGCTTATGACTTGTACCAGCAAAAGGATCCGCATGGTCCTGGGCAACCATAAAATGACTGCAGCCATAATTTTTCCTGATAATAGCGTGTAAAAGAGCTTCTTTCGGCCCAGCCAAACGTTCCGCCATCGGTGTTATGCCAAGTAATGTTCCATGTTGCCTGGATACTTCAAACCAACTGCAGGATTTAAAAATATAGATGCCCCAACCGCCCGGGCAGTTCTTAAAACCATATTCCGGTGGGCACAGTGCAGATACTCACGGGTATGAAAACCAAGCACGCGACGCCAGCCATATTGGGTAAAACGCCGATGAGTCTCCGAAGGAGTCAACCGTAACTCTGTAAAGTCATAGTGAATAGGCAGTGACAGTCCTTGAAGGGTGCCGCCAACGTACCATTCACCAACGTTCTCATAAAAATCTCGAACCCCTGGATGGTGAGTAGCATCATCTGTCCCGTACACAGCCAAGGCCTCTCTTTTTTTATCTGGCTTCCAGACGTCCTCAATTGTCAAAACTGCCAATAAAAAACCTTCCTGATCGTTTAGAACCAGTAATTGTCCGGATTCTAAAGACATCGCAACCTTCTCGTCAACATCAAGGCATAAAGGGATTGGCCACACGGTCCCATCTGAAAGCTGCATGGAATCAAGCACTGATTCATAATTTGCCCTATCGAGATAACCAACCAAGGGATAAAATCCCCGATTGAGCAAAGACTCTAAATCAAAGAGCTGACGTGCATTTAAGTCTATTGAAGCAAGTCCAACAGCCTCTTCACGCAAGCGCTCTGCTCTTCTGAAATGAACAATAAGGCTCTCTGAATATTCCCCAGCTGTTTCACCAAGGTTATTAATATTATTATTTACCATGTCCTTATATTAAAAAATCCTCATTTTGGATTAGAAGATACTTAACTAACCACAATATCTATAATTATTCATGACAGCTAATTTTAGAAATAGACTATAACAGGGAAAACAGATTACTTAAACTCAGAAAAAAGCAAAAGATAGAACTACAAACTAAACTATTTCAGGCTGTTACTCAAAAAAAATCGCCCCGCCAGAAAAAAAAATTCCTTGACAAGAGCTCCATAATACATTTTATGATGTTGCAAAATTATTAACCATTTATATAAAATACTTTAAGGAGTAACCATGAAAAAACTTGCCGTTTCCCTACTTTTAGTCCTTTTTCTTGCAACTTTTGCCTTTGCAAAAGTCAACATTAACAAAGCCACTGCTGAAGAACTCCAGTCATTGCCAGGTATTGGTCCAGTAAAGGCTGAGGCAATTGTTAAACACAGACAGAAAAATGGTAAATTCAAAAAAGTGGAAGACCTTGCCGGAATCACCGGAATCGGTCCCAAAGTAATGAAAAAAATTAAACCAGAATGTGATCTGTAAGATCGATCTGGTTCAAATTAGCTGTCTGCCTGCCATATTTTATATTATGCAGGCAGACGGTTTCTCTGGCTATTTCCTCTCCCAAGCACCTGATTCAAGCCTCAGAAACCTTTCCTCCTGATTTGACATTCCTATATTTACACCTGTATACTATCTCCAGTAGGTTATGGGTCAAAATTGACAATAAAGTTTAGAAAACAGCTCCCATAAAAACTGACTGTTATTCCTGACCTTACTAATTCTGTTTTAAGTATCAGCCCCCCTGATCTGGAGAAAAAATGGCCCACCATATTCTGATCATTGAAGACGAAGAAGTTCCCAGAATACTTATTGAAAAAAATATTCAAAAACTAAACAAAAATTTAAAGGTCACATCTGTGCAATCGGTTGCCGAAGGCCTCTTCTACTTTTTCAACAATCACTATGACCTTATTTTTCTTGATATAATGATGCCCAAGGTTGACGGGAACGACTTCCTTTACATTATAGAAACCAACCTGGACAAGGGACATATAAAAAACACTCCAAACATTGTTGTCCAATCAGCTATTCAATCCATACAGGAATTAAGTGCATTCACATCCAAAGAATGTGTCCAGGAAGTGCTTAGGAAACCCTTGACTCCTCAACAAATTGAGTCCTGCGTTGAACGATATTGCCTCTAATGATTCTAGATAGTATTTGATTTCAAAAACTCTCATCAGCTTAATTTTTCATTAATTCTTCAATTACAAGCGTACCCGTAATACTTTGTCTCTCTCAAAAAAACTCTGTTTGATTTTTCTTCCTACCAGTATTTCCCTCTATCGATAATCAGTGATGTTTTCCCAATGCGCAGGTATAATGGGGAGTCTATTTTTCAGGACCATATTTTCGGATAAATGCCTATATGTATGACCTGTTACACGGAGCATGATTGTAATGTTTTCAAAAATACTGCAGGATCTTGAAATGAATATATTTCCTGAGCCAAAGATCCTGGAAAAGCTATTTCACGTTGCCATCATTAAAAAAATGGGCGTTTTAAAACTTCCTCCGTCTTTCTGGATGGTTGACCCTAAAATCAATCCACGGGCAGATCATCTCTTTTGGATGGCACTTTTTCTCGATAATACTGAAAGTTTGGAGCTTGCTCTTTCAGTATTAGCCACAGAACATAGTGAAAACAAGATACCAGACGATTATAATTCTAAAAACTTTCAGATGATGTTACAGAAGCTCACAAATGATCTTTTACAAAGAATTCCAAACCCCACATCGCGCCAACTTTTTGCCTGCCAGTTCAACAAAAAGATGACAGGACTTACTCATAATGGAGAATCATCTCGTTGAATGATGCGACCTTTGGTATAGCTATTTTACTTGCAATCGGTCTTTTGTTTGCAAAGGTGGCTCAACGTATACGCCTACCATCAGTAACCGGTTTTATTTTAGCAGGCGTTGTGCTTGGCCCCTCTGGCTTTGGCTTGATTACGATCGATAGTGTCGGCCACAAACTTGATCACTTCACTGAAATGGCCCTCATGCTGATTGCCTTTGGCATTGGAGAACACATTGAGCTTCGCAGGCTTGGCAGTATTGCCAAGGATGTCAGCTATATCAGTGTGACTCAGGCTGTAGCAACTTTTTTAATTGTCACGGTAAGTATCCTTATCACTACTTTTCTGGTGAACGGCATCTGGTCCGGCCTGCAAGATCAACTTGTACTCTCCCTTCTCCTAGGTGCTGTTGCTGTTGCGACAGCTCCCGCTGCTGTGCTTCATGTTGTCAGAGAAACAGGCGCGCGAGGCATATTAACCTCTACCTTAATGGCGGTAGTAGCTGTTGATGACGGACTGGCAATTATGTTTTTTGGTATTGCCATTGCAGCCTGTCATCAAATCGTTGGGCAGGGAGATGTATCACCAGCCACTGCAATCTTCTCAAGTTTTTCAGAAATTACCCTTTCTCTTGGCATTGGTGTTTTGACTGGCTTTCTCCTGGATTTCACCCTGAAAAAATTACATAATCGTGGTGAAATGCTGACAGTTGGCCTAGCCCTGCTGCTTCTCTGTGGTGAAACGACTCGTGCCTTCCATCTCTCACCTCTTTTGGCAGGTATGTCTGCTGGATTTACCATTATCAACCGGGCAGAGAGAGATGTCAGACTATTTCGCACCATCAATGCCTTTGAGCCCCCTATCTATGTTTTGTTTTTCACCCTTGCCGGAGTCCATTTAGATCTCTCCACCTTGAAGCTGGCTGGCTGGGTTGGACTGGTGTATTTTCTAACCAGGACATTTGGCAAATATTTTGGCACAGTACTCGGTGGCATATTGTCTGGAGCAAAACCAGTTGTCAGAAATTATCTTGGTCTGGCCCTCATACCGCAAGCAGGCGTTGCCATTGGCCTTATTTTTATAATAAATGGTGATCCGCAACTTGCTTCCTGGTCCACGATCATCACCCCTGTTGTCCTGGCTAATGTTGTCCTGTCAGAACTCATTGGACCGCTCGGGGCTCGCTATACCATAGAAAAAGCTGGTGAAATGCAGCCCGAAGAAACAAGACCAGAATGTGGCGGTCTTAATGACAAAGCCTGTGACATCTGGCTCAGGAGCCCAGAAGGTATTAGTCTGCCCCCGTGGCTGGGAGATAAATTGCACCCTCCAACCACCCCAAATGGCCTGGTAGCTTTTGGCGCCCATAAAGTCATAACGGTAAGAGCCCTTGCCAGGGTTGCGACCATACTCGCCCATCACTACCATGCCCTGCCGCTCTCAATTCGCGTTTTCAATAAAGAAGAAAAAAATAGCCATAAAAGCAAACCCCTTGAAAACCTCTTTAGTATGGAAATAGATGAAGTCAAGAGTCTCGGTTATGACCTTAAGACCGAAGTTATTTATGATGCGCCAGCTTCAGGGCTTGTAAGTGCAGTAGAATATAATAATGCTCACCTTGTAATTCTTGGTTATCCGCTTGGCGGTAAACCTTTGGCCTTTCAAAAAGTCTTAGAAAAAGTATTTATAAATGTCACGTGTCCGGTAATTGCAGTACATTTTGTTGGATCTTTTTCCTTTGAAAAAATCCTGGTTCCTTTTCTTGAAGAAGAGGAGCTCATTGAGCTCACACAAGTACTTGAAGCTCTAACGACTGCAGGACTTCCCAGGATCACCTTTCTCCAACTCTTAAACCATGATAGCTCCAAGGAAGAAATCGCTGAATGTGATAAAGTACTTGAAGAGTGGCTTGATACCCGTTTTTTCGACATTCAAACAAGCCGCAGAGTAGAGGCAGCCGAGTCCCGCCTGGAAACAATTCTGGAAGAATCTAAACAGCATGATCTCATCGTCATGGCTGCTGCAAAAAGAAGCGGTCTTAAACGGATGTTTTTTGGCTCCCTGGCAAACTCTGTGGTAGAAAACTCCAAACGCTCCATGCTGGTGGTTTTCACCCCAGAACATCAAAACAATAACCCCATGCATAATTCCTAACTGAAACAGCTACAAAGAGACAGCCAACTAAAAAATAGAGACAAACGAAAACATTATGGGAATTGAAATAGAGAGAAAATTTTTGGTAAGAAATAATGACTGGAAGAGCCTTGCCGAGCCTACCTTTTACCAGCAAGGTTACCTTTGTCTGGGCAAGAAAACCACTGTGCGGGTACGAATAATAGAAAAAGTTGGCATCCTAACCATCAAAGGAAAAAGTACAGGTCTAAGCCGACCAGAGTATGAGTATGAAATTCCATTTGAGGAAGCCAGACAAATGCTTGACACGCTCTGCGTGAAGCCTGTTATTGAAAAATACAGGTACAAAATTGCCTATGATGATTTCACATGGGAAATTGATGAATTCCTGGGAGAAAATAAAGGATTGATAGTGGCAGAGATAGAACTCCTT
>CAMYOP010000209.1 GCA_947260045.1 uncultured Desulfobulbaceae bacterium | reverse complement strand
TCTAATAAATTTAGGAACTTATAGACTACTCTATCAAAATTTGTGGTGACGCGGGTCAGGGTGTCCAGACTATTGGTGATGCCAGGGATCGAGTCTTTGTCCGAAACGGTTACCAGGTTTTTTCCCACCAGGATTATGAACCACGTATTCGTTATGGACACAACTTCTATCTAATTGGGCTTTCAAATCAGCCCGTTGCGGCATCACAAAATAAAATTATCTAGGAGTGTTTGACCTTGAGAGCATGATTCTCCATGAAGATGAGCTCGCGCCAAACGGTAGAATTATGGGTAACGCTTCGTCTATCGAGGTCAAAAACTTTTTCAAGGCTGACTAGGGAGCGCTATCAACCACAGAACCAGTTGGTGAAATCATTGACATAAATTTAGATCCAAAGCATTATGCAAATTCAAGGTTCAACCACAAAACAACATAAAATGAATCGAAAATATTTCAATATCAATCGTATCTCGAAGCTATTGGCTCTGTCTTTACTTTCCTTCTTTTTTACTTTCACCCTGCCTGTTTATGGTGTTGAAAAGAAACAGGAAACAGAGACTGAAAAAGTTGAATCAAAAAATCCTGAACCCCAGCTTAGCCTGATCGATATCATTACCTATGCAACAACGCTGCCCAAGCGCTTGATTGAACTGAAAACTCATGTTGATGGAACTGTCAATGTCTCAAAAATGCAGCAGAAGATGGACGAGTCATCAAAAAAAATTGATGATCTTGATTGGCAGATCACTCTGGCTAAGACCGATCCCAACCTCCGATACGACAACCTGGTTGAAATAGAAACTAAGTTACACCGGGAAAAAACAAAGCTTGAGAGAATTAGTACTCCCCTATATTCATCACTTGAACTGCTTGCGCAGTGGAATGAAGAATGGCTTTCCGAGGATGAAAAAATCAACCAATGGAAATCCATGGTTGACGATGTCATGGCAATCCGGTTGGGGATAAAAGATCTCAAAACCCTTAAAAATACTGTTCAGACTGCCCTTGGCCTTATAGAACCGGAATTAAATGCAACCCTGCTTGCCAGCAGACAGGCAAGCGAACTTCAAATTAAAGTATATTCTTTGTCGGTAGATGTTCGAAATCTCATTGTTGAGATTCGTGAAAGTGGAATAGAGCAGACATCCCCATATATTTTTTCATCCGATTTTTACTCATTCTTTAATAAAAAGCTTTGGAGTAATACCTGGCAAAACATCATCGTATTTGTGGTCCAGCAGAAAAAAATAATATCTCTCCATAAATGGGCTCTTATGGCCACTATAATTGCGATTTTGCTTCTATCTGTAGTGGTTTCTCAAAGTGGGCGTTTTGCAAATAAATCTACAACCTGGTACCCGTTTACCGAGCGGCCTTTTTCTGCTTCAACTTTTATCATTTTGTCGCTGATCGGTTTTTTGTATCGGTTTTTTGGAGACCTTCCACCGGGCTGGAGCAGTCTCATCTGGTCTTTTATTATTTTGGCTGTAATACGATTATCTCGCGGATTAATAGACGAAACCTGGAAGAAACGAATCCTGACCCAGCTTTCTATTTTTCTCCTAATCACGTTGCTGATCAAGATGATCAACTTACCCTTACCGCTTTTATATCTGTACGTTTTTTATGTTTCTGCATTTGGATTATTTTACTGCATTGTGCTAGGCAGAAAGCTTTTCAAAAAAAAAGAATCAAAGCTTATTGTATGGGAAATCTGGCTCACAGGCCTTCTTTTTCTGAGTGTTTTGCTGGCTATAATCTTTGGATTCAGCGAAGTTTCATTTTACCTGTTTGAATCATTTCTTGCTTCAGTGGTCATCGTCCTATCTGTCTGGATGTTATTTCGTCTAACAAAGGGGATCATTGAGCTTGCGCTTCACAATTCACCCGCTGATCTCTTGAGGCGTAACAAAACAGTTATCCTGGATCGGCTTACACCTTTTATCGTTTTTATCTTTGCAATCTTCCTCCTGCTCAATCTACTCCTGGCCTGGAAATTTTATCTCACACCAAATGATACATGGCAAGGTTTGGTGTCATTTGGAATTACAGTTGGATCAGTTACCATTACACCATGGCATGTGCTTTTAATCCTGATCATTATCTATGGTTCCTTTCTGCTCTCAAAAGCTCTCCAGGCAATTCTATTACAAGAGGTTCTACCAAGACATGGTGCTGAAAAAGGGGTGCAGATTTCTATTACCCGGCTGGTCCATTATGCGGTTCTATTGATTGGATTTATTCTTCTGCTGAAGGCGCTGAAATTTGAGCTGACCAACTTAACAATTCTCGGTGGTGCTCTTGGTGTTGGTATTGGCTTTGGCCTGCAGGCTATTGTGAATAACTTTGCCAGCGGACTCATCCTGCTCTTTGAACGTCCCCTCAAGGTGGGAGATACCATCCAGATCGGTGCAGAGCTTGGTGAAGTGAAGCAACTTGGCCTGCGGGCTACAGTTATACAGACTTATGACAATGCCGAAATTGTCGTTCCAAATTCTGATCTTATAACAGGCCAGGTAACCAACTGGACCCTTGCCGAGAGGCGCATCAGGATTAAAATTCCAGTTGGTGTTGCCTATGGTTCTGATGTGGAAAAAGTTTTAAAAATCCTGTTGACCTGTGCTGAAGTTCATCCGCTTGTTTTAACGCAGCCTTCAGCCAGAGCTCTTTTTCTCGCTTTCGGAGCAAGTTCGCTTGATTTTGAACTACGGGTCTGGATTCGTGAGTTCACAGACCGGCGTCAGGTTCTCAGTGAGTTGAACCAGGATATAGAAAATGAATTTCAGCTGCAGGGAGTTGAAATACCCTTTCCCCAGACTGACTTGCATATTCGCAGTGTAGATGAAAAAGCTGCAGAGCGTTTAATAGGTCTTGAAAGTTAATTAAGAAGAGAGGTCTGCTTTTACTCTTTTCAATTCATATATCAAAGATCTGCGACTAGTCGGATTAACTTTTGTCAACTTCCAATGCTTAGAAAACATTTCTTTAGCTGTATTCCGGCCGAAAACGTGTTCTTCAATTAGTTCATTCATGACTCCTTGATCTACCCCTGACAACTCTTTGTTATTCAAGTACCGGAACAAAATATCTTCTTTTTTCCCGTGGTGAGTACGGTCAGCATAGGTCCGGATAAAATCAACAGCTATGTCAACAAACAGAGGATCAATTTTTTTTTTTGGTTTGCTCAGCCTGTGCCAGCATATCCTGAATTTTAGCGATCATTCGTTCAATGAGCAGGCGCTCTATCATGAGAGGCCCCCGTGCTTACATATGTTGTTCTCCTGTTTAAATCTCTAGAGTCGCTAAGTTAACCGGCGAGCTTAAGCGAGTCAGAGAAAGTGAAGCGAACAGGTTAAACGCCTAGTTTTATTGTTTCTGTAAAAGTTTAAAACCCCGTCTTTTAGACGGGTAGCATTCTCCTGACACATAGGGGAAAGGAACGAACAACCCTGAACCGTTTCTTCTTAGAATTCAAACCTCGGCAGTTCTGCCAAATGACATCAAGGCAAACCTGGCCGGTTGCTTTGTCATTGCCGAAGCAGTCGGCAGGATGGATAAGGAGCGGGCCGATGTGCGACTGGTATCCCTGTCGTGCCTCAGTAACGAGGGAAAGGCAATTATTGATACGCCGGTCAGAGGTTTTGTTACCGATTCAGACAGTAAGGTTGGTCTGTCCGGCAGGGTTGTATCCAGGATGGGAGCGGCCACAGCCAGGACCATCGTGGTCGGTTTTTTCGGTGGCATGGGCGATATGCTCAAGTCCGCAGCTACCACCCAATCAACTTCTGCACTTGGCACTACTAGCACTGTTGATTCTGCCCAAATTGCAAAATATTCTATCGGAGGAGGCTTGTCAGAAGGAGCAGCAAGTCTGCATGAGTTTTATCTGAGCCTTGCAAAGCAGGCTACCCCAGTTATAGAGGTAGGAGCAACCAAGAAGGTCACCGTTATTATTTCCGAAGGAAAGAAATTGGAAATCAGGGAGGTCGGAGGAGAGACCCTTTAAATTCGTTTTCGGCAAATAAAATACTAAATTTTACTCGCTATGGAAAAATGACAAGCTAGCGAAAAGTATGACCATGTTCTAAAATGGAGACCACCTTTTCTTCAACTTAGAATCACAAAGAAAAGGCAATTCTAATAAAGCCTCTCTAATCGGAATCAGGGTTATGTTGTCAATATACATCTTTGTATCACCACCATAAAACATATACAGAGAAGCCATTGGGTAATCCCGGGCAAAGGCTTTTAATCCACTGAATTCTTTACTGCGAATCTTTGCAGCACGTTTCACCTCAATAGCAATGAGTCCGGCTTCACCATACAGAACAAAATCAACCTCCATTCCGTTACTTGTCTGCCAATAATAGAGGTCATAATCAAGTCTGTACAAATCTTTTACAGCCAACAACTCTTGAAACACTAATGTTTCCAGAGCAGTCCCTTCAATCTCCTCAGGCCGATCCAAAGGGCCTTTTGGGCGGATCGCACGATATACGCCAGTATCAAAAAAATAAAATTTGGGATGACTGACCATTCTTCGTTTGGATCGTTTTGTGAAAACCGGTACCCGATGAGCCAGTAACAGATCTTCCAGGATATAAAAATATTGTTCAACCAACTTGCGATTGGCCCCACATTCTCTTGCAACTTCAGAAATATTTAAAATCGATCCTTGAGAAAAACTGGCTGCTTCCAGAAATCTGGCAAATACCTGCAGGTTCCTGGTCAATCCCTCCTGCTGCACCTCTTCACGGAGATACGTTCGAATGTAACTTGCCAGATAGTCACCAGGATCCGGTTCTGAATAAATTGCAGGAAGGTGTCCAAACTTCACTGATGTATGGAGAGAAAAATCCGTTCCCAGTTCTTCAGCGGTTAGAGGATGCATGAACCGGGTTAAGGCTCTGCCGGCCAGCAGGTTTACCCCTTTGGCCCGTAATTTTCTGGCACTGGAACCCGTCAAAATAAATCGAAGCTTTTTTTGTTCAATAAGACGATGAACTTCATTGAGCAATTCAGGAATGCGTTGCACTTCGTCGATAATTACCGGTTCAGCGCAATCGGGCGGGATCAACTGGACAAGCCTGGATGGTGAGGCCAACAGCATGCTATACATTTCTGATTTCAACAGATCGATATGTATCGCTGAAGGAAACATCTGCTGCAGCCAGGTTGTTTTTCCCGTTGCCCGAGGACCAAAGAGAAAAAAACTC
>CAMYOP010000208.1 GCA_947260045.1 uncultured Desulfobulbaceae bacterium | reverse complement strand
TTTAATAGCATATATTTTTCCCTTCTGCCGCAAGGTTTTTGACAAAAACCGCCACTTAGTGTACTAACAAAAATGATGGCGTCGCAGATAAGCGTAGACTTCGAAAAGTCCGATCTACTGCGTCGTAGCAATTTTTTTAGCACTCGACATACAGTATGTATGCCTTCGTGTTAAAAAAATCACTATTTCTCGGAGTCTCGCAGGCTTGCTTACCTGTCGAAATTTTAGCTTAGCCATCTCCATACTTTTCGCAACACCAGCAACCATTATTAAGGAATAATTGATGATAGGTATTAAGATGCGGAGTGCTTTTTGGCACAAGGTTGTTTTTTTAACTCTTGTATCAGTTGTTTTGTCTGCAGCGACTCTGCTGATTTCCGGCTGTAAGGTGGCACAGAAAGAGCCCAAAAAAATGGTTGTGGGGGTACTCAATTTAAATCCTCTCCATGAACTTGTCCTTAAAAATTTAAAAATTGGCTTGCACGAACAGGGATTTGAAGAGGGCAAAAACATAACATACCTGTATGAAGGTGTTTTGGAGAGCGTGGCTGATATCGACCTGGCACTTGAAAAATTGCTTGAGCAGAAACCAGACCTGTTGGTGACCATTGGCACACCAGCGACCAGGAAGGCAAAAAAAGTCACCAGGTCCACACATATTCCAGTTCTCTTTGCTCCTGTGTTTTCTCCTGTTGAGTCAGGCATAATAGAATCCATTGCAGAGCCTGGTGGCAATGTAACCGGAATAATGATCCGCGGCCATACAACAAAGGCACTTGAGCTTTTTCTCTCTACTGTGCCTGCTGTAAAGACTATCTATGTTCCCCTGCATTCCCCCAGTGAGGCTGCACGGCGCTCTTACGAGGATCTGGAAAAAGCGGCCAAAGCCTTTGGCATACATCTGATTGAAGCCAGATTTACTAATTTGCAAGAATTTGAAGAAGTTCTGGATAATATCCCCCAGGAAGCAGATGCGCTCTGGGCAACCCATTCACACTTTATCAGAACTCACATGCGTAAACTGGTTATGGCTGCTAATTTCAGGAAATTACCCACTGGCGCATCATCGGGCCTGCGCAGTAAAATACTGTTGAAATATTCGATTCAACCGCCAATGTTGGGCAATCAGGCAAGTAAAATGGCTGGCAAATTATTAAATGGAGCAGATCCAGCAACCATGCCTGTAGAAACTGCGGAATATTTCCTGGGCCTTGATTTGAAAACAGCCAAGAGAATTGGCGTGACAGTACCGCAGCACATTCTGGCCATAGCCGATGTAATCAACAGGGAGTAATTGTTTCTCTCATCCTGACCTGTTTTGACTTTGGTGGATGGAACCTGATAACAAGACAAATCTTTATGACTTGATATCACTTAATTTTTCTTAATCGGTAGAGTTTCTTGGTTTACGATAAACCATTGAATCCCGCCCAGACTGGCAGTCATTATGCTCAAACAAACATTCCGCCATATTCCTGGTATTGGTCTGAAAACAGAACAGCGAATATGGTCACTTGGGATCGAAAGCTGGGATGATTTTTTAAAAGAAGAGAATAAGGGCTTAGCTCTGCGCCAGACAAAGGCCGTGAGGGATTATCTGGAACTATCCCAGGAGGCCCTTCCTCAAAATCCCAACTTTTTTACTGACCTGCTCACTGTCAATCAGCATTGGCGTCTCTTTCCCCATTATCGGCAGAAAACAATATATCTCGATATCGAGACTACCGGCTTAAACGAATACCAGGATCACATCACATCCATTGCCACCTATGATGGTCATGAGGTGAAAACCTATGTCTATGGGCAAAACCTCGATGAATTTCCCGATGATATAGAGCAGTTCGACGTACTGGTCACCTATAACGGCAAGAGTTTTGATGTGCCGATGATTGAACGGTTTTTTCAGGTACAATTGCACCATGCCCATCTTGATTTACGCTATATTCTGCGAAATTTAGGATATAGTGGAGGGCTGAAAAGTTGTGAAAAACAACTTGGTCTTGATCGTGGATCTTTAGATGGTGTGGATGGCTATTTTGCTGTTGTTTTATGGCAGGAATACGAGAGGAGCGGCAATGAAAAAGCTCTTGAAACCTTGCTTGCCTATAATATTGAAGATGTCGTCAACCTTGAAGCACTCATGGTTGAGGCCTATAATATCAGTTTGCAAAAAACACCGTTTTTCCCTGAACTCGAAATCCCATTTCCGCTTCGTCCTCCCATTCCTTTTACCGCTGACCTGAAACTGGTCGATGAACTCAAAAGATCCTTTTACAGATATTGAGTTAAGATGATAGTCCAAAATATTTTTGTCGGTCTTGCTGCCCTTGCCCTGATCGTCAATTTGTGGGTGACCATTGAACTTGCTCTTGGCATTGGCAAAATGAAGAACTTAAATATGTTCCTTCCAGAAACCCTTGATGATCCACCTAAAGTTTCTGTGATAGTCCCTGCCTGCAATGAAGAGAAGACTATTAAAGAAGGACTTCTCTCCTTACTTGCTCAAAATTATCCTAATCTTGAAATCATAGTGGTCAATGATCGTTCAACGGATCAAACCCAAAAGGTTCTGTTACAACTGCGGGAAGAAGGAGCTGATTTTATTTTGCATACCATAGCATCATTACCTTCTGGCTGGCTTGGTAAAAACCATGCCATGTATGTTGGGGCCAGTGCTGCCCAGGGTGATATTTTACTTTTTACTGATGCTGATGTGATAATGGAAAAGACGACTCTTTCCCGTGCTGTCTATGCCATGCTTACAGACCAGCTTGATCACCTTGCCCTTATGTTCAAAAACATTGCCAGGGGACAGTTGCTCAATGCCATGATTATGGAGGTGGGGGGCGGATTGCTATATGTTTTCAAGCCCTGGAAGGTAAGCGACCCCAAAAGTAATAATTTTGTAGGAGTCGGTGCTTTTAACATGATTCGAAAGGAGGTGTATGAAAACATCGGCGGTTACGAACAGGTCAAAATGCACCCCATAGATGATATTATGCTGGGCAGGCTGGTCAAAGAAAACGGCTATCAGCAGGATTGTTTTATTGGCAGCGATTTTGTAACTGTTCCCTGGTACGACTCGCCAAGAGCGATGGTACAGGGGCTCATGAAAAATATTTTTTCCCTGTATGATTTTCGTCTCAGCTATGCGTTTGTCTCAATTGTGGCAGTTATTCTGACTGGAATTGTGCCCTTGGTGGGGATTTTTTCCAGCAATATCCTTGCCCGAAATTTCTGTCTCCTCGCACTTGCAATCAGGTTTCTCTCTTTTGCCTATGGTGCACGGGCAACAGGAGGGGGTATTTATTCATTTCCCTTTGCATTACTCACCCCATTTCTCTCCATATTCATGACAGGACGGGCTGCTGTCATGACCATTTGGAATAATGGTATTGAATGGCGTGGAACGCACTATTCTCTGGAAGAACTCCGTCAGAATACCTGGATTTTATCAGCACTAAAACGCCGCAGGGAAGGGTAGACAGGGTTAAAAGGGTGCTGGTGAGTGAAAATCGATGACTTGATTTGTGGCAGGGTGCTGAAAGGCCAGAAAACTGGCGTGCAAGTGGAGGCTCTCACCCTCATTGCCCTTGCCATAGAGCTTGTCACCGATGATAGGAGCATTGAGGCCGAGCAGGTGGGCTGCATGGGTCCGGAGTTGATGGGTTCTGCCTGTGAGTGGTTTGAATTCTATTCTCGTCTGTCCCTGTTCGATTGCAAGTCTGCGCCACCGGGTAATTCCTAGTTTTCCCTGTACTGGATCATAGACTTGATAGGGACGATTGTCAGGATCTAGCCTGAAGGCGAGTGCTATTTCTCCCGAGCTTTCTTCGATGATATTTTCCAGCTTTGCTATGTAGGTTTTTTCAACCTGTCTCTTTTCAAATTGGATGGAAATATTTCTGTGCGCTTTTTGCGTCAGGGCAAGGACCATCAGGCCTGAGGTTGCCATGTCAAGTCGGTGCACTGCTGGCTGGTTTATACATTCTGGAAACTGTTTTCGCAGGCGACCGACAATACAGTCCTGTTTGTCTGGGCCTCGACCTGGAACAGCGAGCAAGCCTCCAGGTTTTTCCACAACCACAATATGGTCATCAGCATACTGTATGGTGAGCCTGTTATTATTTTTATTCATGGCCCGTTCCCTGTAATCCGCAGAGTAAAAATCCCAGGATGGGTTCGCATTTCTCCCGGCAGGATGGATAAAAAGTTTCTGACTCTTTTGTCTGGGACTTGTTTTCTTTCCCCCAGTAAAATTCGGCCAGACCAAGTGGCTTTAAGTTTTTACGGGCAGCCAGGTGGAAGAGTTTGGGAGCGCAACAATCCCCAGTACCAGTTGGAATTCCATTGTGACCAGTATAAACATCTCCAAGAGAGCGTGTTTCCCCTCGAAAGTTAGTCACTTGGTAGAGACCATGAATTTCTTTCATAAGATCCTGGGAAAGTTTTTTTCGTTCACGCTGCAGCTTTTTTCGTTCACTGCTGTCAGGGGGGTAACATTCCATTTCTCGGCCAAGGGACTTGATTTTTTTTTCAATGGAAGAGGTCAAATCTTCAAAAGCATCGACCTGGAAGAGTGGGGGGGCCCAGCCATCGACTTCCCATATTCCGTTGTATTGACCAGAAAAAGCCTTCAGTATGACTTTGTTTCCAGTCACGTCAAAGCATTCAAGTATCCCAAACATTTTTCCTCTGGCCTGTCCAAAGAGATAGTCTGTTGAAAACCTTGGATCAGCTTTATGGGCAGGACTTTCTAAATCAATTCGCTGTTTTATACGAAACAGTTCCATTAATTCCAGGCAAGCCTTGCCAGCATTATTTTCCGAAAAAGTATGAAGGCTGTTGCACCGAGTGCAGTACCCTGAGCAGGTAGTAGAACTGTTTTGATTTTTCTCAAAAATGTTCTGGGGAGCAAGTTGAGATGGGGATAAAGAGAGAGTATTTTGAGGAAGGCCTGGAGTCATTATTGAAAAGTTGAAGGTCGTGATAAGTAAATTTCTATTTTAAAATCAATACGCTGTACGCAGAACATCCTCATAACCAAAATAGTTTTAAGGATGTTCTGCTGAAAACTACTATTTTTCAGGCTTTTTGTAAATTGCCGGCCACGGGCTTAATAATTAATCATTCGTGGGAGCTCTTTGGCCTGACCAACCCATTTTGTGATTTGATTTGCACTTGGAACTTTATGAACAAGTTTTTTAGCAGCATTCACATCCGACATCTTTTGATGAAGATTTTCAGCATTTCTTTTCGCTAAGGCTGGTACC
>CAMYOP010000207.1 GCA_947260045.1 uncultured Desulfobulbaceae bacterium | reverse complement strand
CTAAATATGAAGTAACTTTCTAGATAACTGCTTGGTAATAAAATGATTTATAATAATTTGATATATTTTCTAGTGGCAATATTCACCTTTTCCACCAATACTGCACCCCAGCAGCCTGCTCTTGGTGCAGGCTATGGTCTCCTGGTTTTCTTACTCTTTCTTTTCTTGTTTTACACAATCGCTGGAAATATTTTTCGAGCATCTGAAGTGAAATCTTCTGCCTCATATTTTCGGGCAGAGAAGAAGCTTTCCATACTTGCTTTACTGTTTTTTATAGGTACCATCTATATTCTGGACATAAAATATTATCTGCAACCACTCTCGCTTGATGGTTCACTACCGGTTTTAGAAAACATCGGGGGGGTGGCCCTCTTTTTTTTGTTTTTGTCACTTCTCTGGTATCAGGCGCGTAAAAGTTATCAGGTTCTCTTTAACAGGTCCTATAGTTCGAGTAGCTTTATTATCTCAAACATTAAGGCAAATCTCCCCATTGTTTTACCCTGGCTAGTCATCTCCTTTGTCTTTGACCTTCTTCTACTTGTTCCTTCACCTGGCTTTAATCAAGCTCTCAGCTCTCCCTGGGGTGACTTGATTCTATTTGGCGTCTTTGTGCTTTTTCTTGTTCTTTTTTTTCCGCCACTTGTGAAAATTTTATGGAACTGCAAACCTATGCCAGAGGGGCCCCTTCGTAGCAGGTTGGAGCAGTTCTGCCTGAAGCAGAATTTCCATTCAGAAATTTTACTCTGGCCACTTTTTGAAGGACAGGTGCTTACTGCTGGAATTATGGGGATAATTCCTCGCTTTCGTTATCTGCTGATCACCCCAGCATTGTTGGCAACAATGTCCATTGAAGAGATAGATGCGGTTCTCGCCCATGAAATTGGTCATGTCAAAAAAATGCATCTTGTTCTGTACCTGTTTTTATTTCTGGGATTCAGCCTGTTGGCTGGTTCCCTTGCTACCCCTTTGCCTTACTTGATCTTAAGCTCACCGGTTTTTTATAAGCTTCTGGAAATGACCAATACAAACCCTGAAACATTGATAGCTATCCTGGGTGCGGTTCCTTTACTTGTACTTATGCTTGTCTATTTTCGTTTTATCTTTGGCTACTATATTCGCAATTTTGAAAGGCAGGCAGATCTGCATGTCTTTAAGTCAATTGGTAACAGTGATTCGCTTGTGGCTGCTTTTGAAAAGATAGCAGTCCTCAGCGGCAATATCCGTTCCCAGAAAAGCTGGCATCATTTTGGAATTGGTGAGCGGATTGATTTTCTTCTGAAATGTGAAAAAGACAGGAAGCATATACGAAATCATGATCGAAAAGTATATGCCAGTCTTGTTGCCTATTTTTTCATTCTTGTTTTTGCCATAGGGCTTGTTCGTCAGATTGATACAGAGGCTTTGGCCCAAAGTGTTGATATGCGTTATATGGAAGCTGTTTTACAGCAAAAACTCCGCCAGGAACCTAATAAAGGTATGTGGTTACGCTTGATTGGCGATCTGATGCAGGAAAAAAAAATGGAGCAGAAGGCACTTCAATATTATGAAAAAGCCTTGGAATTTGAACCGCTCAATGCTGATCTGCATAATAACCTTGCCTGGCTACTCTTGACTGCCCAGGACCCCTCTCTTCGAGATAAAGAGCGAGCTTTGACTCTTGCCAGGTCAGCTGTCACCCTCAAGGAAGCCGGACATATTCTTGACACACTGGCAACTGCCTATTGGGCCAATAATTTAAGGGAAGAAGCTATCCTCACAGAAATGAAAGCCATTCAGAGTGATCCGAAAAATAGAAAATTCTATAAAAAGCAGATTGTTAAATTTGCCGAGGAAGTATGGGGTAAGCAAACGGGACAGATAGAATAAACCCATTGTCCCGCTTGTTTGCAGTTTTTATCTTGTTTCCTGGTTATTTTTTTATTGATGCCATGAGTCGCGGGTCTTTGGTGTTTATGATAGCGGCGTCAAGGCCCGCTTGCTGTAAAAGGGGCAGGAGCTGGCAATGGATTGCAGAACGGTTTTCAGGATCTAAACCTGAGGTCGCATTGCTTAGGCTGATGATGGTTTTAACAGCTCCTTCACTCGCTTCCTTCAGGAGTTCTATGGATTCAATTATTGGATCTATATCAGGAACCCCTCTGCTTATTTCCCAGGAAAATGGGTCTTGCCTGCTTGCAAGAATTGGGTCGAGATAGAGCCTTTCAAGAGGGAATCCGATTTCCAGGGACTTGGCAATGACATCTGAGGCAATTTCCATCTTCTCTTGAATACCTGTGCCGAGCAGCCCTGGCTTTACCAGTAGTACTACCAGGTTTGTGTCATATTTTTTACAGGTAGCAAGGTCCTGATTGAGCGAATCAGGATCGGCTGTCACTGCGTTTACGGTTAGTCTGGTTTTTTGCCTTAAGAGAAGTTGTGGTTGTTTCAGGGCAACTGCAGAGAGAAAAAGAGGGAGGTCCGTGCAGTTTTGGATGGTGTCAATGACCCAGTCAAGCTTGTTGAGGTTTTTCCTGCTGGGTCCAAGGTTGACGTCGAGTGCATGAGCACCAGTACTAGCAAGCTGGCAGGCAAGCGCTGTAAGAGACTTTGTATCTTTTTTTTCTACTGCCTGCTGAAAAAAGGGGTTGAGGATATGAAGGTCCTCGGCAATAATTTTAAAAGATGTGGTTTGTTTTTGCATAGAATACGGGTGAAGAGTTTGCTGGGTAGCTTCAGGTGGTTGTGCAAACATTTGGATCTCCTTTTGATTTAGCTCGGAGTTTCCAGTGAAATAGAAATCCCCGGACCGATAATATTTCGATCCGGGGATTTCCCTAAATATCCGCAGATGCAAGGAGGCTTCATCCTGGTCCTCGAGGAATGCCCATTGGTTTCAGGTAGGTCTTCTGACTTATCCTTCTGGCAACAACCTTCCCGCTCAAATATTGCAAGCAGTGGTATTCCAGTTGACAGAACTTTTCTCTTTTGTTCAAAAAAGAGAGGAATTACAGCGGCGGGCCCATTCCGGATTTTAACCGGATTCCCTTTTCATCCGAGCAAGCGGAACCTGAATTAAATATGGAATCTACTGTCATCGTTGATAGGCGTCAAGGAAAAAGCCTGCCTATGCACTCTATGTTGTATGTTTTTTGTTTTTTAATGCTGTATATTGTGTTTTTTTGAATTGAATTGCTGGATTTTAGGCTTAAGTAAGAGGAGCGAATTGTGGAACATAGATGCGCAATTGTACTTGCGGTGTTTGGAACCTCGGTCAGAAAGGGACTTCCTGGAATTTTAAATATTTTTAATAAGACTGTATCTGCTTTTCCCCAGACTTCTGTCCGCCTTGCATTTACCTCAAGTTTTCTCAGGAGAAAATGGCATCAGCGGGCAGGTGATGAAAAATATAGAGAAGAAAATGGTGATATTCCTGAGATGATATTAAATGTTTACAGCCCGTTGGCTGCAATCGCTGCTTTCCAGGAAGAAGGGTTTGATTCTATCATTGTCCAGGCAATTCATCTTGCTCCGGCAGAAGAATATATGGATCTAGTCAGTCTTGTTAAGAGTCTTGACTCCATCCAAACAGTTAAGAAAAAGACTAAGCCTTTTAAAAAGTTGCTTGTGGGAAGGCCAGCTTTTGGAGCGTTAGCCTGCACAGAACATTCTTACAGTAAGGACATTGTCAACACTGCTAAAGCTCTGAAAGAAGACGTAGAGCTTACCCGTGCTCAAGGTGGAGTGCTTGTCTATATGGGCCATGGCAATAAATATATTCCAACCAGTGGTTTCTATATGGAATTTGAAGCTGCGATGAATTCACTTTACCCTGATATTTCTGTGTTTGTCGGAACCATGGAGGGGCACCCCTCGTTTTTGGATGTACTCCAAACCGTGAAGAATGCAGGGGTTAAAAAGGTGCTGTTGAAGCCGCTGATGGTCGTCGCTGGCATTCATGCCATCAATGATATGATAGCTCCAGAACCAGATTCCTGGAAATCGCAACTGGAGAAGGCAGGTATTACGGTTGTTCCCGTTATGCGCGGTTTAGGCGAACAAAATGGTTTTGCCTCTCTTTTTGTAAGACATGTGCAAGAGGCAGCTGAAGATGCTGCTGTAAAGTGTGGGTAATGCTTGGCAATTTCACAGAATTTGATACTGGATCATCCTGGGGCTGGCGCAAACCAAGGAAGACCAGAGATGGAACGGAGAGTACGACCATACGATAAGAGCATACATATTTCGTGATTGTATTGTACTTGAATTAATCACTGTGCTTCTTGAAAAGTTCCGGGTGAATAAGTCTGGCAAAGGTTTCGAGTCCTTCGATGAGACGTGGGGTCGGCCTGTCAAAGAGATTTGAGTCCACAACGTGAACCCGTTTATTTGCAACTGCTGGAATCATAGGCCACCGCTGCCATTTGCTAAGCAATTCTGCATTGCTTTGTCCGCCAGCCATGGTGGCAATGAAGGTGACTTCTGGCTGCATTGAAAGGATATCTTCCCAGGAGTAACGGGGGTACCCTTTGGCTCCAGCTGTACTGTTGGTTCCACCTGCTAGGATAATAAGCTCATGGATAAAGGTGTCTTCTCCTGCAGAGATGAGAGGAGATGCATCTATTTGGAAAAATACCTGTGGTCTGGCTTTGCTGGAAGATATTTTTTCTTGAATGGATTGTAATCTCTTTTGCATATCGTCAATAAGTAAATTTGCTTTATCTTCAGCCCCAAGTGCTTCACCAATGCCTTCTATGGCTTCCATGATACCTTTTACGCTGCGAGGATCAATGACATAGACGGGTATGCCAAGACCAATTATTTTTTCAACAGTGTGCTTGGGATTACCATCCTTTATCGCTATACATAAATCTGGCTCCATGCTTATTATTTTTTCAAGGTCAAGCCGAACATAGGAACCTACTCGGGGTAACCTGGAGGCCTCTTCAGGAACATTACTGAACTGAGTGGCTGCTTTTAAAAGTGATCCTTTGTCCAGGAAATAGACTATTTCTGTTATTGATGGTGCCAGGGAAATGACGCGAGTTGGTATCTTCTTAAGTAATACCTGGGCCCCTGTCTGGTCTGTGAGTCCTTTTGCTGTAAGGGTATAAGGCTGGAACAGCAGGATCGTTAAGAATGTAAGTGCTTTAATTTTCATGGTTGCATGCTTTTTTTTGGGAGAAAGATTTTCGGTTTATCATTGCAATTTAAACTGGACGGGCACCTGTACCCACATCGCTGTTTTTTCTAAACCACGTTTTCCTGGTTCAAACAGCCAGCTTTTCACTGCCTGTAGC
>CAMYOP010000206.1 GCA_947260045.1 uncultured Desulfobulbaceae bacterium | reverse complement strand
TCTGGGAAAAATTGAAGAGAAAGTAGCCTGCTGATTCAACGAGTCGGGAAATATGTTGGTCTTTTAGGAAAAAGCCCGCTTCAGGATGCCAGAGCAGGGTTTCGATCAGTTGGAATTCAGGGCGCGCCTTGGTCAGGAAATTCCCCTTGAGGAGACATTCCTGCCATTCACCTTTTGGGTCAGAATCATGGACAATGCCGGAGCCGATTCCCATTGAACCGGAATTGTCAGCAAGTTCGATGGTTCTAATTGGCACGTTGAAGACGGATTCGTCTTTATGAGAGTAGCCGATAGCGCCACAGTAGACACCACGGGCTTCTTTTTCAAGCTCCTGAATTATCTCCATGGTTCTGATTTTTGGTGCACCCGTAACGGAACCACAGGGAAAAAGAGCTTTGAGAATAGTGCTTAAGGCCACTTGTCCTTTTGTTTTTGGTATGCCATCGACTGTAGACGTCATTTGTAAAAGCGTTTCATAGGTTTCGATATCAAAGAGTGTGCGTGGAAGTACTTTACCACCCTGAATGGAGTGAAGCAGTCTGCCAAGATCATTGCGTAAAAGATCAACAATCATGACATTTTCACTGATATTTTTGAGGTCGTTTTGCAAGGTCTTTTGTTGGAGCAAGTCTTCAGTATGATTTTTCCCTCTTTTCATCGTTCCTTTCATCGGTCTGACCCGAATGTGATCATGGTCGGAGCGAAAAAAGAGTTCAGGGGAAAAACTCATAATGTCCGACCTGTTGGTCCGTATCCAGCTACTGTATGATACAGACTGGTTTTTACGTAACATTGTATACATAGCACTTTTCGAACCAGAAAAAGAAAAATCAAGCTTAAGGGTAAAATTCACCTGATAGGTGTCACCGGCAATGATATATTCTTTTATGGTATCTATGGCCTGAAGATATTGTGACTTTGAAATGTTTGTCTGTATATTGGACACTTCGCATGTTTGCTGCCCGGCTGGAGGAAGATCCTTTAGCTCAAAGCCCCATGATTCGTTTTTTTCATGGTCAAAAACATATGGCGCTTTGAATACACCTATGACTGCTAGTGGCCGGCTTGGATCATGAAATGCTCCCGCAGGAGACGTTAGCAGATGGGTAAGGGAAGGTTCGAGGAGCAAGCCAAATTCGTAAGCAAACCAGCCGGCAAGGTGTAAACCTTCTGCACGAAAGGTGTCGAGTTCATCTAAAAATGAAAGCCCATCTTTTGGATTTTTACAGACGAGCCATTTGAGCGGATCTGTGAAAAGTAGAGATTTATGATTTTCTTCATCTGTCCGTACAGATTCAAGAAAAATAAAGTTGTCCTGTCCTTCAAGCCAGCTGGAAAGTTTGGTTATTTCATTGTCTGTAAACGGTTGCATTGGGTAAAAGTGTTTTTTATCCTATTGTGCCTGGATATTTTGGCTTCCAGGCTCGAGACAGTAAGGAATACAAAGGTTTGTTTTAACTATGCCAGAAAAAAAACCAAAAGTGTTTCTCAAAATATGCTGGAGCGCCTTTTTTTCTGCCTATCTAGCAGGTGAGAGCTTGAAGTCAAACTAAAAAATAACTTTCTGGCTTAGTCTGGACTTGGCGGAAGCAAGTCTACCAATGACCTTCGCTTTGTTATTGCGATAAAAGTTAAGATATTATATAATGTAGGATTACTGTACTTTTTCCAAGCTGTTTTGTCAGCGCTGGCTCTTTTTTGAGTCGTAGTGTCGTATTTCTGGAGCAAATTTTAAATTTTAAAGCCCTTTTTTATCATTAAGGAACAGCCTCTTTCGGTGAGAGAGTCGTTCCAATCAAGGAGGTTTCCATGTTGATTAAAGACTGGATGGCTACAACCATGCTTACAGTGGATGCCAATACTTCGGTCATGCGCGCTTCTCGAGTCATGAAAGAAAATAATATCCGCAGGCTGCCGGTTCTCTCCCATGGAAAGCTGGTGGGAGTTGTTACAGACCGTGACCTGAAAGAGGCATCTCCATCTTCAACGTCAGATGTTGATATCCATGAAATGTACTATCTCCTCTCCGAGATGAAGATTTCTGATGTAATGACCAAAAACCCCGTCTGTATGCAGGCAGACGATACCCTTGAAAAAGCTGCTCTTGTCATGTTGAAAGAGAAAATTTCAGGTATTATGGTGCTGGATTCTGATGGAGCTCTTGTCGGCTTGCTGAGTGAAACAGATATCCTTCACGGTTTTATCCACGCAACAGGCATTCAGGATGGTGCGCACCAGTATGTTATTGATATGCCGGATGCTCCTGGCTCGGTAACCAAGGTAATCGATCTTCTGCGTAAGCATGATGCCAGGATGCTTTCCATTCTTACCTCTTTTGAGGATTCTGCTCCCAGCATGAAGCGGGTTGCAATACGTATCTCCATTGATGAGGCACAACTTGTTGATCTTGACAAGGAAATTGAAGCCCTTGAGAGTTACAGTGTAGTCTATTATGGCAAAGATGATCTAACCAATCTTCCTTCCAAAAGAAATAGTTAAAGAGTTGGTTCTTGGTCCTGTTTTGCTTTCGACTGTTATACAGAATTACTAATTATTTTTAGTAATGAGTTTGCAAAGGGACTTTTTGAAACTAATTTCATTCATATCATTATCGGGTACTATCTGCCGATAAATGACAACAAAGCGAGTAAGGAGAAATTAAATGTCGCGAAAAATGGTCACTATTGACGGAAATCAGGCATGTACACATGTCGCATACGCCACAAGTGAGGTTATCACTATTTATCCCATCACGCCTTCTTCGCCAATGGCGGCAGAGGCAGATGCCAAGGCTAATGCAAAACAGAAAAACATCTGGGGTTCAATCCCAGTAATTACCCAGATGCAATCAGAAGGTGGTGTTGCTGGTTCTCTCCATGGTTCTCTTGCCACTGGTGCACTTTGTACCACATTTACCGCATCACAGGGCCTGTTCCTGATGTTGCCAAACATGTACAAACTTGCCGGTGAGCTTACACCAACTGTTTTTCATGTCACTGCACGTTCAGTAGCCTGCCAGGGTCTGTCAATTTTTGGTGATCATGGTGACGTCATGGCAGCTCGCCAGACTGGCTGGTCACAGCTTTGTTCGCAAAATGTTCAGGAAGCACAGGACTTTGCTTTGATTTCTACCCAGGCTACCCTGAAAACCAGAATTCCTTTCATTCATTTCTTTGACGGCTTCCGTACCTCTCATGAGATTCAGAAAGTCGAACAGTTGAGCATTGAAGACATGCAGGCAATTATCGATGAGGATCTCGTGATCGAACATCGTAAACGCGCACTCACTCCAGATCGTCCATCAATGAGTGGTACAGCACAGAATCCTGATGTCTACTTCACAGGTCGTGAGACTGTAAATAAATTTTATAATGCTGTTCCTGGTGTTGTTCAGGATACCATGGACGAGTTCGCCAAGCTTACCGGCAGACAGTACAACCTGTTTGATTACCACGGCTCTCCTGATGCCGAAGATGTCATCGTGATCATGGGTTCCGGTGCAGAGACTGCTGCGGCAACAATTGATTATCTTGCCAGCCAGGGCAGAAAAGTCGGTGCAGTCATTGTTCGCCTGTTCAGACCGTTTGATTCAAAAGCTATGGTTAATGCTCTTCCTGCAAGCGTGAAGCGCATCACAGTTCTTGATAGAACAAAAGAGCCTGGTTCCGCTGGTGAGCCACTGTACCTTGATATTCGTGCAGCAGTTGGTGAGGCGGTAGAGGCAAATCGCAGCCAGGATATGCCTGTAATCTTGGGTGGCCGTTATGGTCTTGGTTCTGCTGAGTTCAGCCCTGCAATGGTAAAGGCAGTATTTGATAACATGGCGTCAATGGCACCAAAAAATCATTTCTGTGTCGGACCAAATGATGATGTCGCTCATACGAGCCTTGATTACGACAGCTCCTTCAATATTGAAGGTGATGATGTTTATCGTGCTATGTTTTACGGTCTTGGTTCTGACGGTACAGTCGGCGCCAACAAAAACACCATTAAAATTATCGGTACAGAGACTGACAACAGCGCTCAGGGTTATTTTGTCTATGACTCTAAGAAGTCAGGTTCCATGACCGTCAGCCATCTCCGTTTTGGCGAAAATCAGGTTGTTGCTCCATACCTGATCAATAAAGCAAGCTTTGTAGCCTGTCATAACTTCACCTTCCTCAACAGCTACGATATGCTGGCTAACCTGGAAGATGGTGGCACTTTCCTTTTAACCACCAATTATTCGACAAAGGATATCTGGAACCATCTGCCAGCAAAAGTACAGCAACAGCTTATTGATAAAAAAGCGAAGTTCTACATTATTGACGCAATTAAACTTGGTCATGCTATTGGCCTTGGTGCACGGATCAATATGATCATGCAGACCGCGTTCTTTCTGATTTCAGGTATCCTGAAGAAAGATGAAGCTGTCAAGGCTATCAAAGATGCGATCAAAAAGACCTATGGTAAGAAAGGCGATAAGATTGTCAATATGAACTATGACGCGGTTGATGCTGCTGTCAACAATATCGTTGAAGTAAAAATTCCGAAAAAAATCACCGGTCATGAGATTCCTCTTACCGTACCTGCTGATGCGCCTGACTTTGTTCAAGAAGTTACCGCAACCATGATTGAGGGCAGGGGTGATGAGCTGAAAGTCTCTCAGATGCCTGCTGATGGTCGTTGGCCTACTGCGACCACCCAATGGGAAAAACGCAATATTGCGGTTCACGTTCCCGAGTGGGATGAGGCTGCCTGTATTCAGTGTGGGCAGTGTTCTCTTGTTTGTCCTCATGGCTGTATTCGTATGAAGATCGTCAAAAACAGCGAAATGAAGAAAACGCCAAAAGGTTTCAAAACAGCTGACGCGGTTGGTAAGACCTTTAAGGATATGACCTTTAGCCTCATGGTTTCCACCCGCGATTGTGTGGGCTGTACCTTATGTGCAAGCGTTTGTCCTGGTCGAAAGAAAGATGCAGATGGTAAGAAATCAGAAGAACGAGCACTTACCATGATTCCAAATACTGAAAAAGTACGGACCACTGAAGCTCCTAAATGGGATTACTTCATGAGTCTCCCGGAAATTTACACCGCACTTATTAATACCGCTACCGTTAAAGGCAGCCAGCTGAAACGTCCTCTCTTTGAGTTCTCTGGAGCTTGTGCAGGTTGTGGTGAAACACCATACATTAAACTTGTGACCCAGCTTTTTGGTGATCGCATGTATGTTGCCAACGCAACAGGCTGTTCTTCTATTTATGGCGGTAACCTGCCGACTACTCCATACAGTCAGCGTGCA
>CAMYOP010000205.1 GCA_947260045.1 uncultured Desulfobulbaceae bacterium | reverse complement strand
ATCCAGGTGATGATCCAGGTGATGATCCAGGTGATGATCCAGGTGATGATCCAGGTGATGATCCAGGTGATGATCCAGGTGATGATCCCCAGCTTGGTTCAGGACCAAGCCCTGCTTACATTGCAAGCCAGAATAATCAAGCAAATATCGGTTCTTTCAGTGCTGCAACCATTGCTACTGACGGCAGTGAGTCCGAAGATAAATCATCGGGATTTGGTTCTTTAAATGATAGCTTCGTCGATGAAGGTTATACCAGTGAGGGGACCGGGGCTGGCCGGTATGGCTCCTTAGTAGATAATCTGAGACCTGGAACCGTATATTACCTGCGGGCCTACGCAGTTACGACTGATGGTGTTGTTTATTATGGAAATCAGCTTAATTTTGAGACTGCTGACTCCTGTTTTATAGCAACCGCCGCTTACGGCTCATTATTGCATCCATATGTCAAGGTGCTCCGGGATTTTAGAAATACGTATCTTTTTACCTCTGGTGTTGGTAAATTTTTTGTCCAGTCATACTATAAATACTCTCCACCCATAGCAGCCATAATTGAACAGTATAAACTTTTGGGCATCGCTGTTCGTTTATTGCTCTTACCGCTCATTGGTGGAAGTTGGCTGGTATTGACATTGGGGATACACTCTCTTTGGTTGGTGGGCTTACTTCTCTTTACAGGCTATTTTCTGTGCAGGCGCGTTCCTTCCCGAAACGTACCTACTGTATAATATTTAACCGATTTTCTTAATATTTTTTTAAAATGAAAACACATTATAAAGTTGTTGCAAACAGTGGCGGTTTTACGCTTATTGAACTCATGGTTGTCATCGTTATCCTCGGGATACTGGCAGGGGTTGTTGTCCCTCGTTTCATGGATAGTCCAGATAAAGCCAAAGTAACCAAAGCTGCCGTTGAGATCCATGCATTAGAGCAGGCAATAAAAATGTATAAGCTCGATAACGGCCAATACCCTACAACAGAACAGAGTTTGCAATCACTTGTAGAAGCTCCTTCTGTTGGTCGTCTGGCAAAAAATTGGCGAAAAGGAGGTTATCTCGAAAAATCGAAGGTGCCAAAAGATCCTTGGGACAATGAATATGTCTATATCAGTCCAGGCCTGCACGGAGATTTTGATCTGATATCCTACGGCGCTGATAATGAACCTGGTGGTGAGGATTATGATGCCGACATTAACAATTGGGAGTTGCAATAATAGCGGTTCCTTTGCACCTTTTTCATAGGTCTATGCGTTCCAAAACTGCAGAATCCCATGGGTTTACCTTAGTGGAACTCATGGTGGTGATTGCTCTGTTGTCCTTGGTTGTGACCATCACGGTCCCACGCCTGAGATCATCACTTTTTTCCGACCAACTCAAGTCTGCTACCAGGTCAATAATAGGACTTGTCATTGAGTCAGGACAGGATGCCTTTCGAAACCAAAAATCATATATCATGACTTTTGACATGAGCAATAATCAAATAAGTTCTGAATTTGATGAGGGAAAACTGGTTTTTCAAGATCAGGCTGAAAAAACAAAAAAAACATATACCCTGCCAGACTCTGTCAGCCTTGTTGGAGTATCCTCTTTTTATGGTGGTAACAAATCTATGGGGCAGGCTGTTCTCACCTTTAGTCGTAAAGGCTATGTTGATAAAACTTTTGTTTATCTCCGCTCCGATGACGGGAGAGATATGACTATAAAAATATCACCATTTCTGGGTACAATTCAGGCAGTTGATTCGTATGTTGAACTCATCCGCAGTGATACATAACAAAGTTGTTTCCCAAAAGAGTGGCGGCTTTACTCTATTAGAGGTGATGATCGCTGTTGCTCTTATTGCCATTGCCATAGTCAGTCTCATGGCTTCCCAGTCCCAAAGTATTTCCGTTGCTGGTATATCCAGATTTAATATTGATGCTTCTTTTCTGGCGCGAAAAAAATTAACAGAACTCAGAATAATCGATTATGACTCACTGTCATCAGAAACTGGAGAATTTGAGGAGGATGCTTCAGGCTTCTCTTTTGAGCTTGAAGTACGGCCGCTCGATGGTGATGAAATCGGATTTGAAAATGAAATCGATTCTTTGAAAATTATCAATCTTAAGATCTTTCGTACTGGAGTGCCAGATGAAACATATTGGGTCAGGACTGTTGTAATGAAACAAATAGAACCTGGCAGTCCATAATGGCAAAATTACAGAGAAGGGATATTCAAATTTTGGGTCAGGCTGGTTTTACCATTCTTGAAGTATTGCTCGCCCTGGCAGTACTCTCTTCAGTTATGGTGATGATTTCCACCTCCCTTTCATCAACTTTTACTGTTGTCGATACAACTAGAAATAAAGGACAAATGTATTACAAGGCCCAGGTGGCCTTGCAAAGAATCAGTGAAGATCTCATGTCCGCCTACCTGGTTGATGATATAGAATTCACAGCAAACATCATTGAACATAATGAACAAAAAGGTACTGAATTACAATTTGCCAGTATGGCACATGTTGTTTTCGACCAGGAGCACGATCATCGCGGTTTGAGTCGCATCTCCTACACAACTGTACCAGATGAGGATGATGAACGGCTTCTGCTGCTCATGCGATCAGACTCCTTGTATATTCCCCAGGAAAAAATAAATATCAGTGAACTAGACGATGACAAAGGCTTTATACTCAGTGATCAGCTAAAAAGTGTTTCCTTTTCCTTTGTAGATGAAAATGGTGAAGAGATTGATGAATGGATAATTGATAAAAATATACAAAATAAGAGTCCGAAATTACCCAGTGTAGTTCACTGCAGGCTTGAATATTGGCTTGATGTCGAAGAGGGAACTTCCCTGGAATTTTCCACTTCTATTTTTATCCCTGTTGGCTTTTCCCTTTCCCAAAAATGAAAGAAATTAAATCGATTCTCTCTAATCGCTCTGGAATGGCTCTGCTGTTAGTGATGTTTGTCATCAGCTTCCTTGTTGCTCTGACTGTGCAACTGGGATCTTCGGTCAATTGGCAACTCCAGGCAGCAAAAAAGCAAAGTGATTCTGTAAAAATTGATAATATTCTCCTGTCTGGACTCACCCTTGCCCAGGCAGCACTCTATGCAGATGGAGAGGAAAATAAATTTGATACCCTACATGATGAATGGGCAACATTAAGCGACGGATCTCTTCTTGCTCTCTTTCCTGATACAAAATCAAGTATAAAGGTGCAGGATCTCACGGGTCGGATACAGGTAAATGCCCTGATTTCAGATAAAAAGGCACAGAAGGACCGGGATAAGCAAGAGAAATTACAACAAGAATTATGGTACCGCTTCCTGACAAGTGGTGATTTTGCCATTGAATCTTCCAAAGATGCCCTTGAATTAATAGATGCCCTGAGTGACTGGATAGACAAAGACGATACTGCCAGGGATAATGGAGCAGAAAGCAGTCATTATCGAGGTGGCGAAAAATCCTATGAGTGTCGAAATGGTCCTTTTTTGTATCTTGAAGAATTACTGCTTGTTAAAGGCATGACCAGGGAAATTCTCTATGGTAATACAGAACAACCTGGGATAATAGAATATTTAACGGTCTATGGTCGTGAAGGGAAGATAAATATTAACTCTGCGCCACCTCAGATTTTGCAGGCCTTAGATGAGGATATCACACCGGAGCTTGCAGAAATTCTTAATGAATTCAGAAAAGATATTGATAACCGTGATCTCCTCGAGCAGTCGGATTGGTATAGGCGGGTAGGTGGTTTTCCTGGTTATATAAAAATCAGGAAATGGTTACGACGGGTCAGTGCGGAGTATTTTCAAGTAAAAGTCAGGACAGAGTACAATGGAATCCTGAAAACTGGCGAAGGTCTTATCTATAGAAAAACAGACCAGAGTCAGCTTCTTCTATCGTGGGCAATGGAGTAAATGATTTGTTCTTTACCAATATTTTCCTGCTGACAAAGCGCTTAGGAACTGTTTTTATCTGTAATTCTTCATTTTTTTGTGATACCCACTGTTCAATCAAGAGTATTTTTACTACAATCTGATAAACTATTTTTTATTTTTGATGATTCCAATCAGGATTGAGTGTTGTAAATGGCGCGAAAGACTTTCGGCATTGATATCAATGAAGAACGCATAGCTGGCGTACTTGTTGAAGAAAAAGCTGGTGAAAAAAATATTATTTCCTATGGGCACATACCCATAAAAGATCCGAAAGATCTGGCTGGAAGTCTGTCAACGCTCCTGGAAGATTTTGAAGAGCTAGAGGCAAGCACGGTGATTGGACTGCCTCTTGGTTGCGGGAGTCTGAGAAATATAACGCTGCCATTTTTTGATAAAAAAAAGATAGAACAGACCCTAAATTTCGAACTGGACGAACTTCTTATCACACCTTTTGATCAACAGGTTATAGAGCATATTACGGTCGGTAGACAAAACGATTCCAGTCAGTTGCTGGTGGCTGGAATAGAAAAGCAGTTACTGGAACAATTCATTGACCAGTGTGAAGCCCATAATGTTGCGCCTCGCACTATAACCCTGCGGACTCTGGTCCTTGCAGAAAATCTTTTATTGAGTCATTCAAGCGCTGAAGATTTTCTAGTACTTGATGTCGAACTGCATTCGCTTACCCTGGCCCTTGTTCATGAAGGGAAAACCGTTCTCATGCGAAAGCTTCCCCTCCCGGATGTGATGTTTACCATCACTCCCTTTTCCTGGTCTGAAGGGAATATGGAAATCTCTGACATCGAAGAAGCAAAAGCCTGTATCGCTTCCATTTGTGAAACAATTACAAACTGCATCCACTATTTTAATCATGAGAGTGGGCTTAGTGTTAACCCTAAACATATTCTTCTCACAGGCAGTCTTGCCCAGTCCGATTTTTTTAGAGCAAATATAGAAAGTGACCTCGGTGTTCCTTTAAAGCAATGTAACCTGTTGGAAGATATAAATACAGCAGGAGGCTCTCACGCTCTTGATGATGAAGAATGGCAGCCATGGAAATTTGATCACGCGCTGGCACTTGCTCTAAGTGGTTTTAGTAAAAAGAGTTCGATGAATTTTTTGAAGGGAGAATATGCGCCAACGCTCTATTTTTCTTTCTCAAAAAAGCAGCTTATCCAGGCAGCACTGGGACTATTTCTCGTTCTCTTCCTGGCTACTGGCTATATGATTTACGATTATAAAAAGTTGACTCGGGTAAGTAGTGAAATAAAACAGGAGTTACGCACTGCATTTCAAGAATCTTTTCCAGGTGTAACACGTATTATAGATCCTTTAGCCCAGATGCAATCCAAACTCATTGAAATAGAAAATACAGCAGCATCAACACCACTTTTTAGTGATGAGAAA
>CAMYOP010000204.1:2096-7437 GCA_947260045.1 uncultured Desulfobulbaceae bacterium | reverse complement strand
CTGGGTGTACTTTCAAAAACAACACTGGTGGCATTCGTTTTCGCAGTGGACCACTTGTAATTAAAAACTCCATGTTCAGCGATAATCGTTTCGGCATTCGCTCTTACCTTGGTATCGCTGAGATCAGAAACAATATTATCACTCGTAATGATAAGGGAATTTTCGTCAGGGAAAAGGGCGGCGGCTTGAAGATCACAAAAAATAACATTTTTGATAACGAACTCTATAGCATCTATGTTGGAGATTTTAATACAGAAGACATTCAGGCCACCGAGAACTGGTGGGGAGATGATGATCTTGCAGAAACAATTTTTGATGCGAAAAGAGAACCCGGTATAGGAACGGTGCATGTGGATCCTGTGCTTGATGAACCTCTGGATATTTCAATTATGAATATGGAGCAATAGTCGTTTGTATTGCAACAGCCAATATCGAATTTATTTCATTATGATGAGAACCTTTATACAAAAACGTAGAAATAGACTCAACGTGCTCTCTCTTGTCTGGCTTGTTGCTGTTTTTTCTTCTGGAACATCTCTTGCATTAGAAAACGGAGAGTTTACAGGGCTGGTACGAGGAGTTTCACAAAACCCAGTAGCCAAGGTGCAAGTCTATATATACGACAATGAGAATATCAGGCGACCAGCCGATTATATTTCCCCGCCCACAGACACGAGCGGGGAATTTAAAATTACTCTGCCGCCAGGTCATTACTGGGTAGTTGCCAGGCTGAGGCAAGGTGAACAGAAATTTGGCCCTCTGTTTCCTGGAGACAAACATTCGGGCTCACCTCTTGAAATTGATGTTATGCCTGGTGAACAGGTAGAGGAAGAGTTTGTAATTGCAGATTTAAAAGAGACATCACAGTTAAGCGTTAAGCATGACACCTCATTTATCAAGGTAGAGGGTGTCCTCCAAACAAAAGAAGGAGAACCTGTCGAAAATGGATATGTTTTTGCCAACCGACAGTCGGCTGCCAAAAAAATTCCTGATTATGTTGGAGAATGGACGGATAAAAGCGGCAAATTTACCCTCTTTTTACCAGAAGGGACCTACTTTTTTGCTATGGCCACTACATTTCCACCAGGATCTGAAACTGTCCCCAGTCAAAAAATAACCATTGAAACTAATACACCAAACAACAAAATTGTAATTCAAAAATGAATGTCATCGTTCTTGGACAACCTGTACATTTGATATCCTGGAGTATCTCATGAAAAAAATTATAGTGTTAACATTGGCAATTGTCTTACTGCTTAGTGCCAACTCTTTTGCCTGTGTAGGCAGAACCCTCATTATTGGATCGTTGAACTCATCCAATGATAAATTATTGACTCAATTGATGGCTGTAATAGTAACAGAGCGGACAGGGACAACTGTTGAGGTTAAGTACTATGACAATCATGCCCAATTGTTTGAAGCCATTAAAAAGAAAGAAGTGAATATTCTCCCTGAAAATACCGGTCGTGCTTTAAAGTTGATGGGTATGAAAGCAGGTGAGGATGCAGACAGTGTGTATTCTGTTGTCAAAAAAGGTTATAAGGATATGTTTCAGCTGATAATGCTCAAACCCTTTGGTGCATCCGTTGTCAATCCTGATGATAAACTTTTTGTAGATGTTCCTACTGTTGATTCCAGTGTTCTGGTGAACTTTCCTGTTTTGCCGAGGGTCCTCAATAAACTTGCTGGTATTGCAGCTGATAAAAAATATCCAAAATTGCTTGCCTCTGTTGAAGCAGGAGATGAAGCAAGTAAGGTTGCCAAGGACTTTTTGAAAAAGAAAAGAATGATTTAACTGTTTTTTCTCAGTAACATAGCAACCTGTGTGGTTTCGCTTTTCAATGAAATCACATGGGGTGACAGTCACGCACAATGAGCAATTAATCTCTTTATTAAAACTCTATTGAATTTGTAAGTCTGGTATGCGACCTTAAAAACATCGAAATCCTCTTGTTTCAATGCTTGATTGATACATATTTATGATAAAAAAACGATTATTATTTCTCTTACTTATGCCCTTAACCCTTGCAGTGAGCGCAACAAACCTTTGTGCCCTGCAACTTGAAGGAGTTGTTCTCTCAGAAAAGGGGCCTGTCGTAGATGCCGAGGTTACAGCCTACCCGGATTATACCTCTCTTGTTAAACAGGAAAATGGCTTTCATTCCACACCTGGAGATAAGCCTGGCCAATACCGTATCACCCTGCCAGAAGGAAAGTATTACGTAGTTGCCAGCGGAACTGATGGTGACACTGCACTCTATGGATATCATGGCCTCAACCCCATCCGCATGAATGTTGAGTATCGCTGGGTTCCTCTTATTGCCTTGGCTAAAGAAAAAGCCTATTGTGAATCCGGATTCCAGGGTATTGGCGGACAAATACTCTATAAGGGTAAACCTGTGGCAAGCAGCAGTGTCTCTGTCTATTCTTTGGAAGAGGAACCTTTCAGAGGTATGGGCTTGCTTACCAACACTGTGCCTGAAGACGGTTCGTTCTGGTTTGATCTTGATCCTGGGAAATATGTTATCATAGCGCGCAAACGTAACTCTGGAGGCGCCATTGGTCCGATAAAAAAAGGTGATCTCTTATGTTATTATTCCAATAATCCTATTCAGGTGCTTCCTGCCCAATCCTGCATGGTTGATGTTTCCTGTTATCCCAGAGATGACCTTGATGCATTCCTGGCAAAGGATGCCGAAGATCCTCGGGGGAAAAAACAGGAAAAACGCCGTTTGGCTTCTCTTCGGGAAATGGATGAAACAGATTCCACCAGACAAATTGGTGGAATAAGTGAAACGCCTGCTGTTATTTCTGGCCGTGTAACTGATTTAACTGGTCTTCCCATGTCCAACCTCTATATTTCAGCCTATCCAGCAGATACTGTCCCCCTGTTTCATATGTATGTTCTTCGCTTGAAAACAGAATATCTGACCCGGACCAATGACAAAGGGTTTTTCAGACTGGAACTGGGCAATGGTCCTTTCTACCTTGTTGCTCGTGAAAGACTTGGTGATGCGCCCATAGCAGGTGAATATTACGGGATTTACGAAGGGAACCCTAATCACAGTATTGTTTTGAAACCCAATGAAATTAAGACTGGAGTCCATATCATTGCTGAACCAATCATGCCCTAAGAAAATGCCGAAATTTTTCAGACTGTTTTCTCTTTGGGCCACCATATATTTCCTGCTTTCAAGTGTTTTTATCATAAGCGCTTATGGCGATGAAGAGGGTATTTTATATACCGACACCATTATCCATGAAGATATGACTTGGTCAGGAAATATTGCTATACGCGGTATTTTCGTAGTTGGCAGAGGTGCAACCCTGACAATTAAACCAGGAACCATCATCCGCTTTCATAAGATTGATACCAATAATGATCACATTGGTGATTCGGAAATTCGGGTACTTGGCAGACTTCTGGCTGGTGGAACAAAAGAGAAACCTATCACATTTCAATCTGCTGAAAAAAATCCTAAGCCCAAGGATTGGTCCTATGTGCTTATTTTTTCTTCAGCTGAAAAGAATTTCCTCAAATATTGTTATTTTCGGGACGCTTTTTCTGGCCTGCAGGTTCAATTCTCCACAGCCACTGTTTCTGATTCAGTTTTCACCCATAATAATGAAGGGATTCGTTTTGGTCGGGCTAAAATTACCATGTCCCATAACCTGGTCAAAAATAATAACCTTGGTGTTCGTTTTACCAGAATGGAAGGACCTGTAGAGATTACCAATAATATCATTACCCAAAACCGGGTTGGTGTAATCCTGGTGCCTTCAAACCAAAATATAGTCGATTTCTTCGAACCTGGAAGAACTGGAAAACCATGGAATGAAGGGCATTTATTAATTGAGTCCAATAATATTTTTGAAAATATCGATTATAATTTAAATCTCGGGACTAAACAAAAATGGGATCTGGCCATCAAAGGGAACTGGTGGGGTACAGGCCAAAGCAATTTAATTCAGGAGCAAATTTTTGACAAATTGCGGGATATTGAACTCGGAAAAGCCATTTATAAGCCATTTCTAGAAAAACCCTTGGCTACTGCCGGTCCTCGTTGAACCGTTGAGCTCTATCTTGTTAGCCTTGCGTAAAAAATTGAATTGAGCATAGATGAAGAGTTTGCCTGCTCTTTATAATTGGTTTTACTCATAGGAGAGAGGGTATGAAATTGCACCTGAATATCAAGTGTTCCTGGATCAGACTTTTTTTCCTTTCAACTGTAATTTTCTTTACAATATCAGCTTTTCAAGCCGTTCTGGCAACGGAACTTTTCAAGCAAACCCTTATCAAGGATGCCACTTGGAACGGTACCATTATCCTCAATGGAGATGTGTATGTGCCATCAGGAGTCACCCTTACCATTTCACCAGGCACTACAATTAAATTTAGAAAAATTGATAAAAATAGCGAACAGAACCTTTTTTCAACCACAACTCCCTATTACCATTTAGCCGAGCTCATAATTCGGGGGAAACTTCTGGCCAGAGGCACAGCAGACAAACAGATTGTTTTCACCTCTGCTGAAAGTATCCCTAGTCCCGCTGACTGGGGAGCAGTTAATTTTCTCGGTTCACAAGAGAGTGAGATGGAGTATGTGAAAATCTCTTATGCCTATAATGGTATTCATGCCCATGGTAGTACTGTAAAGGTCTCAAACAGCGAATTCAGCCACAACGGTGTTGGTATCAGTTTTAAGAAGGAAACAAAAGATGTGGCTGCACCATGGTTTGCTGAAACGTCAAATCTAATGATTTCTTACAGTAAATTTTTTAAGAACAAGGGTGGCATCGCCTTTAGAAGCTCCCAGGCCAGTATTCATCACAATGATATCAGAGATAATAGTTTTTTTGCTATCTGGCCCAAAGAAGACTGCGAGGCCCTGGTCACATATAACGAAATCACCGACAACAAGAAAGGTATTTACCTCTATCAGGCCAGAGGTGTACAGCTAGAACAGAACAACATTTATGGCAACAGTTCCTATGATATAGCCGTAGGCGAGGCTCAGGATTATCCGTTTAATGCAGCCAATAACTGGTTTGGGACAACAGATATGGAAAAGATTCGGGAGATGATCTTTGATAAACATTCAGATCCGGACCTGGTAGAGATTGTCATTGAACCCTTCCTCAGAGAAGCGGTTGACATTGGTGCTGGACAATAAGGAGAAAGTCCGTCCCTGAATAAAGCTTTGTGGTGTTGCTGTGCAGCAAACTAACCAGGACATTCCATGAGAGCGTATAATCGTGCTGATTGGGTTGTCCTTGTGTGCTAACTTTTAAGGGGCATAAAAGTTGGTGTGGTTACCACCAAAATTCAGCTTTAGGCTTT
>CAMYOP010000204.1:0-2046 GCA_947260045.1 uncultured Desulfobulbaceae bacterium | reverse complement strand
AGGTAAGCGCAGGCTCCGATTTGTCACCCATTGTTTAACTGAGTTTCATGGCTAATCAGATATGATTTATTTGTCCTGTTTAACTTCTGGTGCCTGGGTATTTTCTGAATTTTCATCGAATTGACCCCTTAGCCCCAGTCCTAAGGTACCTTGAAATTTTTCTCGCTGTTCTTCGGGTACGGGTAATTTGAACATGGTTATATCAAAGCCTGATAATGTTTCGCCTGCTTTGCCTGAAATCGATGCCGGCCAATCCTTACTTGGACCAATTTCAGCACCCTCAACTTGCGGCATGCCAGCAGGTTGTCCTGGTCCTGCATTACCGACAGGTAATAAACCGCCCTCACTGATTGATGAGCTTGAACCATAGGTCCCTATAAATGCCCCGGGAACAGGACGACCAACTGCCCGTTCCCTGCCAAGGAGATAATACGGTGTTTCAGCAGGAAGCTTCAGTGAGAATTTTCCATCTTCACCTGTACGGGCTGAAACAAAGTCAGGCCTGACCTTATTCATGTCAGTTTTTACAAGAACAACCCCGCCAACAAAGGGTTTTCCGTCTTCCAGGAGTAATCTTCCTTTGATTGTCACCAGGCTTTTGGCAGCAGGGAAGTTCTCTGGTGTTGCTACAATTATCTGGCCGACATCTTTTATTTCTTTGGCTTCAAGGGTGAGTTCACGGAGGGTCCCACTGGTACTCCTGGCATAATAAAAAATTTCTCCAGGCCGCGGTGGTCCAGGGCCACGGCCAGGATCAGTAATAACAAGTGCACCCATATAATAGGTACCTGGCTGCAGCCGGATAACAAATTTTCCATCTGTTCGCATTTTGCCAACCATATCCGGGACACGGTGCATATTGGCAACCAGGGGGGGAATACCTTTTTTGGTATTGAAAAAAGAGACAACTCCGCCAGGTAATGCTTTGCCATCTTCAGTGAAAACCTGGCCAGTCAATGACGCCAGGAGAAACTTATGAGCAGGTATTTTAGCCTGGCAAAGTATTGGAACAGTTAAGATCAGGAGTACTAAACCAATATGTAGTTTTTTCATCGTTGCTCCTTATATGAAAAAAAATCAGAATCCCGGATAAACAAATTTTAAATTGAGTGTATACTAATAATAGTAAGCTTTTTACAACTAAAGCAAAGTAACACTGGGAGACAGGTCGGAGTCGGTGCTTACCTAAATTTTTCCTAAGACTAAGGGGACCGAATTTTTTTCGCGTATTATCAGCGAAAATTATTCTGTCTCCCGAATAATAACGGAAAAATAAAATCGGTCCCCTCCCTTTTAGTTTCTAGCTGAGCTTTTGTAGTAATCACATAATAGTACGTAATGAGCAATAATAGTATGAAAAAACCATTCATTAATGCTTGCTACGAACCTTTGGAATTACCTTACTTAGAGGTATGGGAAAGGTTTAAAGATTAAAATTTAAGTACTCTATATTTATGAAAAAAAATTCTTTTCCATGGCCGTTAAAAAAGATGATCACTGACCTTTTGCTAGTTACTGTGATCATATTTTCTTTTGTGCTGAGTTCCTGTTCTTCTGAACAGGGAGCATCCGCTGAGAAACCCAAATATCGCATTGGTTATATGATCTGCAATAGTGAAGAAGAAACCCTTATGCGTTTTCGACCCATGACAGCCTACCTGGCCAAAGAACTCAATATTGACTTGGAAGCAGTGGCAATAGATACCATACGTTTTCCCAAGGAAATCGATACTGTAGATTTCACCCATACAAATTCATTGCTCTATGTCATTTTACATGAATTGCACGGAGTCGACATTCTGGCCGCTGAAAAGGCAGGTTCCTTAGGCTACAAGACTCAGGGTGCCATTGTTGCTTTGAAAAAATCCAAAATCAACACCCTGGAAGATTTGAAAGGGAAGACTATGCTCTTTGGGCCTGTGTTTGCCCCCAGTGGATATCTTAGCCAGATGGACCTATTGATCCGCTCGAATTTTGATCCAGATGAAGACCTGTTATACTACACCATACCAAGTGGTTCCTTTAAACATGAAAAACTTATTTATG
>CAMYOP010000203.1 GCA_947260045.1 uncultured Desulfobulbaceae bacterium | reverse complement strand
GTTTCTCCCCCTGCACCTGAAATAACGAAGGAATCTGGCTCTTCTAAGGAAAAAGAGCTTGCAGAGGAGAAGCCTCAAAGAAAATTTTCTATTGAGCCATACTTGAATGCAAGTGAACGTTTTTGGCGCATAAAAGAACTACGTGGTTTTCACAAACGGATAGAATTTGTCAACATGTGGTTGCAGTTTAAAGATGGCAAACATAAAATCCGATACGTCAGTTCCAATAATACAGGCAATACAGAAAACTCCTTGCTCCCAGGGTTAAGAGACTCAATTTTTGCAACTTTTGAAAAGAGCAAACGAGGATTTTGGTTCTTTACCTGGCGCCCTGCTTGCTATTTTTACGTTTTTTTGGGATGTCTAGCTGTTGCCATTTACAGGGTCGGTACCTGGAAGCTTTCTTTGCTGGCGGTTCCCATACTGTTCAACTCGCTCCCAACGCTTATTCTTATGATCCATAAATCTATCTTTCGTTATCATTATGGTATAGTTGTGACCTCCTTATTGCTGAGTCTTTCCCTTCTTTTTTTGAATAAACCTGTTCCAGATGATGAAAGCCCTGTTTCCTGAAAAAGAAGAGTGGTAATTATATGAAAATAGAGTTTTTTAGTAACCTGAGTTAAATCCTCAGCTCCAAAAGAGCAGTTTTTTTAGTGAATCCTCCTCCAGGTAATTCGAGATTATGTCAAAATTAATAATCCAGATTCCATGTTTTAATGAAGAAAAAACAATTGCCATAACTCTTGCAGAGCTGCCTCGTAAAGTAAAAGGCTTTGACGAGGTTGAGTGGCTGATAATAGATGATGGCTGTACTGATGATACTGTCAGGGTTGCCCGGGAAAATGGAGTTGATCATGTGGTGAGTTTTACCAAGAATCATGGCCTGGCAAAAGGCTTCATGGCTGGACTTGATGCCTGTCTTCAACTTGGTGCAGATGTAATTGTCAACACTGATGCCGACAACCAGTATCAGGCAGCTGATATTCCCAAGCTTGTTGATCCGGTTTTGTCAGGTAGAGCAGATATTGTTGTTGGAGCCAGGCCCATTGCCGATATCGAACATTTTTCCATGATGAAAAAGGTTTTACAGAGGATTGGAAGCTGGGTTGTTCGTATTGCCAGTAAAACTGGCGTGGAAGACGTCACCAGTGGTTTTCGGGCCATGAGCCGGGATGCTGCCATGCGTATGAATGTCTTTAACGAATACACATATACTCTTGAGACCATAATCCAGGCTGGGCAGAAAAATATGGCAATCATTTCTGTCCCCATTGGCACAAACGAAGATCTACGTCCTTCAAGGCTCCTGAAATCCATTCCGTCCTATATCAGGAAATCAATTTTCACCATTGGCCGCTTCTTTGTTGTATACAAGCCGTTTCGATTTTTTATATTTCTGGGATCTATATTATTTCTCTGCGGGTTTCTTATAGGAGCACGCTTTCTGCTCTATTACATCTCAGGGAGTGGCGCTGGGCATATCCAATCTTTGATTTTAGCATCAGTGCTGCTTGGTATAGGTCTGCAGACTATGCTTGTTGCCTTTCTCGCTGATCTTTTATCAGTCAACAGGCGCCTCTTGGAAGATATTCAGTATCGCGCTAAAAAGTTAGATTATGCCCAAGGCAATGCAAAAAGATCAGATAATCAAAAGTCGGTAGAGTAATAGATGCGTGTTGTTTTTTGGGGAACATATGATACCGGAAAACCAAGAAATCGAATTCTGCTGCGGGGCTTGCGGGAAAATAAGATTGATCTGATCGAGTGCCACCAGGAAATCTGGTCTGGTGTTGAAGATAAAAGCCAGATAAAAAGCCCTTGGCAAAAAGTCCTTTTTTTTATTCGCTGGTTCTGCACCTATCCATCTTTAGTGTATCAATATCTCCGCCTGCCGCCCCACGACATTGTTGTTGTTGGCTATCTCGGTCAACTCGATGTTCTGGTGCTGTGGCCCTTTGCTAAAATTCGCAGGGTACCTATTGTCTGGGACGCATTTATTTCTTTACATGATACTGTGGTCAAAGATAGAAAAATGTTTCCCTCAAAGCACCCTGCTTCCCTCCTGCTCTATCTCTGGGAATGGCTCTCTTGTAGAGCTGCAGATCTCATCTTGCTTGATACCAAAGCCCACGTTGACTATTTTGTTGAACAGTTCAAAATAAATCCTGAAAAGATGGGAGTTGTTTTTGTTGGGGCGGAGCCAGAATGTTTTTCTGCTGCAGGCAACGATTTAGCTGAACCGTCGACTGGAGATAATTTTTCTGTTTTATTTTATGGGCAGTTTATTCCCCTCCACGGTATTGAGACTATAATACAGGCTGCCAGCCTCATTAAAAAGAAGTCCTGCCGCTGGATAATCATCGGTCAGGGACAGGAAGAACAGAAAATCAAGAAGTTGATCTTGGAGTTGGCTCCTGAAAATCTGGAATGGATACCATGGGTGGATTATGACAAGCTGATTGGCTGGATACGGCAGGTGGACCTTTGTCTTGGTATATTTGGGACTTCAGATAAGGCTGCCCGGGTGATTCCAAATAAGGTTTATCAAATTCTTTGTGCAGGGAAACCACTTGTAACTCGTGATTCTCCTGCGATAAGAGAATTATTAAATCCGGAAATGGATGGTGTGGACCTCATCAAACCAGGAGATGCTAAAGCCTTAGCTGCTCTCATTGAGCAACTTGCCACTACTCAGGCAACCGATGCTCCACAGGTCTATCACCAGCAAGTTCATGAAAAAATTCAACCCTTGGCCATTGGCAGACAACTATTAGATATTATCGAGACAAAATTTCCATGTACTTGAGTTCAAATATAAACAGCACAATTTTTTGTAGTAATTCATGAAAGTTTTGATGGTGATTGAACGCTATTTACCCATATGGGGTGGCGCGGAAAATCAATTAAGGCAGCTTATACCTTTTTTAAACAAAAGAGGGTGTACAGTTGAAATCGTCACGCGCCGTTGGCACAATGAAATGCCAAAAAAAGAGCTGATTGATGGCGTACAAGTGCACCGCTTGGGTCTTACTGGCTCTTCCGCTGCTTCAACACTTATCTTTATATTTTTCTTGTTGCTTTTTCTCCTGACAAAAGGTCGTCATTTTGACCTGTTCCACTCACATGGCGCAGTTAAAATGGGGGTTCTTTGTCGTATGGCAGGCTGGTGCCTCACAAAACCCAACATTGTAAAAATAGCTACTGCTGGACATGTTACAAAACTCGCAGGTAACTGGCAAAGCAGCTGGCTCATACCCATATTCAAAAGTTCCAGTGCAATCATTGCCATGACCGATGAAATTGAAGAAGAACTTAAAAGTCAGGACGTTAGCGAACAGGTCGTTAAAAGAATTGCCAATGGAGTAAATTGCTCCAGGTTTTCCCCTTTACCCCTGTCCCAGAAGATACAATGGAAAAAAGAGAATAATATCGGGGAAGAGTCTGAAATTGTATTGTTTTCAAGCCGTCTTGTTCCCAGGAAAGGTCTTGATGTGCTCATTGAGGCATGGTCTCTGGTAGGAAAAAAGTATCCTGAAGTCTTTCTGCTCATTCTTGGGAGCGGGAAAAATCAGCCTGATTCCATAGAGGAGTTGATGAAAAATAAGGTTGCGGAAAAGCGGTTTGAAAATGTCCGTTTTCTCGGTGAAACTTCTACTCCTGAGTTGTATCTCGGGCTTGCTGATGTATTTGTTTTTCCATCCAGGCAGGAAGGTTTTCCCAATGCTTTGATGGAAGCAATGGCAACAGGGTTACCTGTTCTTGGTTCCCACATTGGCGGTGTGACAGACCTGGTGGAAGATAAAAAAACCGGATTTCTGTTTACGCCGGAGAGCAGCAGTGATTTAGCCGATAATATAGTTTCCTTATTACATGATGCTGAACTCTGCGAAAAAACTGGCCAACAGGCTAGAAAAAACGTGCTCGATAATTATTCTTTTGAAACAATATCTGCACGTTACATGGATGTATACCTGGAGCTTGCCACAAAGAAGTAACAAACCAAGCTATTTGTAGAGTTGCCCACAATTTATCCAGCTTGCCAAAGGACTTACAACAAATACGAAGTCTTTTACCCTCTTATCAAGATTATCTTTCCACTATAAATTAATATCTCTCCATACTATAATTTGATATGCTTGAATTATGAATAAGGTAAAATTATGAGAAAAAATTTTTTCACAAAATCAATAACGTCCAGAAGACAAGTTTACAGTATCAGCCTTGCGCTCATCATGATCGCACTCTGTTTTCCTGCTCACTCTCTTTATGCAGACACTGATAGCCTGGATAAATGCTTACTGGACGCTTGCAAATATGCCGATGATTCAATGACCATTGGAGAGCTTCGTAAGCAGTGTAAGGAGGAGCTAGAAACAAACTTGTCGGAAAAAAATACGAAGGATAGCTCAGCTTCAAAAACATCTTCTGCTCGTGAGACGAATAAGATAAGTGGAAATACTGATTCACCTGGGAATACAAATGGACCCGTTGAGGTGATCCTGAAAACTTTCAAGGCAAAAAAACCTGCCTATTTTCCTCACCAGAGACATCAGGGAAAATACACCTGTGGCAGGTGCCACCATGGCAAAGATTCCGATAACAGGCTTGTGGGATACACTCCTGAAACAAAAATATTAAAATGTATTGTTTGCCATAACGCTGAAATGCCAAACAAAGAGTTAAATGGGTATCAGTTAATTGGTCATAAACTCTGCAGAGATTGCCATCGTAACAATCAGGATCTCACCTCTGCGAAATGCAGTACCTGCCACCGGAAAAACTTATAGAACAGTGTCAATCAGTTGAGGTGATTATTTTTCAAAACAATCGGCAATGAGATCGTTGTAATTATTATCAGACTCCCTGTGCACACAGTTTTGGATTTTTTGATACCGAGTCATCAGCTTTTTGGCAAAAGGAGTTAATTTTGAGCCCCGACCTTCTCTTGTTACCAGGGGTTTTCCCATTCTCTTTTCAGATGCTTTAATCCTTCCCCATAATGCCCGATAGCTCATTTTTGATTCTTTAGCTGCTGCCTGAAGAGAACTCAGTCGTTCTATGGATTCCAGAATCCTGTAGCGACCTTCTCCAAATATTACATTCCCCTGATCGTCTTCAACCCAAATCTTAGACCGTATAACAAATTGTTTTTGTTCATCATCAAAAGAAACCGGTCCGCCTGTAAAGGCAGCATCGTTATCACCAAGATTATAGATGCCCCCTGAATCCAACAAAATGAAGCGACTATCTTTAAAGGTTATTGCAAAAGGCATTTTTGGATAACGTTCATAAAATATGTCACGTGTTTGAACACTGTGGACATCATGATTGCCAGGTGTTATGTAATACGGAATTTC
>CAMYOP010000202.1 GCA_947260045.1 uncultured Desulfobulbaceae bacterium | reverse complement strand
CCTATGCTATCCAACGTGCTTATACCAATGCTTCGTATGAATTGAAGGATATTGATTTTATAGAAGGACATGGCACCGGAACCCCGGCAGGCGACAAGGCAGAGCTGGAAGGTATTGCCCTTGCCATGGGAGATCACGATACTGGCGCCCTACGCTCCTGCGGTATTACCTCTCTAAAATCCCTCATTGGCCATACCAAAGCTGCATCAGGTATTGGGGCGTTTATCAAAACAACCCTGGCGGTGAACAGACGAATTATACCACCCATTGCCGGCTGCAATGACCCCAGTCCGATTTTCAAGGATACAGCACGTAAGGTTTATCCAATTAATCAAGGTACAATCCACAGCCCAGATACAATTCTCCGGGCAGGTGTGTCTGGAATGGGTTTTGGCGGCATTAATTGTCATGTCACTCTTGAATCAGGCGATGCTCCCACAAAAGATCTTGTACCCACAATCAATGAAAGAGCGCTTCTTGTCTCCTCTCAAAAAAATGAACTCTTTATTTTAGCTGGGCATACACAACAAGATATGCGCGATCAGGTTAAATATTTTAGCTACCTGGCCCCTGGATTAAGCATTGGCGAACTCATTGATCTCGCCAGTCACCTTTCGAGCAATATATCGCACCAGGAGGACTTTCGAGCAGCATTTCTGGCCTCTTCACCAAAAGAACTTACTGAAAAACTAATTTCTCTGAAAAAAATGCTCACGGATGCAATTATTCATCCAGGCACGCCTGTTCATAACGCCGAACATGATATCTGGCTTGGAAACCAGGTTCAAAAAAATCGGATCGGATTCCTTTTCCCAGGCCAGGGCTCCCAGTATTTAAATATGGCAAGTTTTCTGGTGGAGCGCTATCCCTGGGCCCAGGAGCTAGTAGCTCAGGCCGACAACTGGTTGATGAACGCTGGCTATGAAAAGATCAGCCCCTCTATTTTCAAGCCACTGGACAGGGTGATTGATTCGAGCCAGAAGAATAAATGGACACGGGAACTGACCCGGACAGAAATAGCCCAGCCAGCCATATGTCTCGCCTCTGTTATTTGGTCACGACACCTTGAAAATCTTGGAATCAAGCCAGTGGTAACAGGCGGGCATAGCCTTGGCGAACTAACAGCCTTTTACCAGGCCGGTGCCTTCAGTGCCATGGAACTTATCTGCCTGGCGGCCTGCCGGGGCAAGCTCATGGCTGCAAAAACAGAACACGCAGGTGTTATGGCAAGCTTTTCCTGCAGCAAGGAAAGGCTGGAGATAATAATGCCGGAACTTGATGGCTATGCGGTTATTGCCAATATAAACAGCCCGAGCCAGACCGTGCTTTCCGGCGAAAAAGCTGCCGTGGAACAGGCAATACAACTTGCCAACACTCGTGGAATCAGGTGCACACGCCTGCCTGTGTCGAATGCTTTTCATTCTGACTTTGTAAAAAATGCTGCCCAGCGCCTTAAAAAAGAAGCCTTAATTCCAGCTGCTTTTAAGAGCAGTTCCATCTCTCTATTGTCCTGTATGAATGGCCAGACCGTTGGAGAAGGCATAGATATTCGCCAGCATTTTGCCAGACAGACGGTTTCAAAAGTTGATTTTATTTCACTTGTAAACAAAATGTCCCGGCAATGTGACCTGATGCTTGAAGTGGGGCCTGGTAGAGTATTGACGAACCTGACACATGCCACCACCGACCGGGCTGCCTCCTGTTTTCCGGTTGCCGCAAATGTTGCAGATGATCGCTCTCTCAGCGCTTTTTTAGGGTATTATTTTGTTCATGGCGGAGAAATCAGGTGGCCGGCGCTGTATGAAAACAGACTGATACATCCATTTGTACCATCCCATGAGCGCAATTTTATTAAAAACCCCTGCGAGCGCCCCTTTGACGTTATGATTGCATCCTCTCAGTATACAGCCGCCAATGCAGGTGACGCTTCCATCTCTCTTCTGGCAGATGCTGCAGCTGTATCAACTGATGCCATATCTGACTACATCTCCATGAGAAGCCGCTTTTTGGGCTCCCTGATAAAAGCGGATTTAGAAGATTTCAACACACTTTCTAAAGGCAAAGAAACAAGCCCGGCAAAAAGCGCAGAGCTCTTTGAAAGCGCTACCCTCCTCAAAGATCTCCATGAAACTGCTGGAGCAGTTGCAGAAATAACTTCGTCGGCAACAGTCTCCACCATGTTTCTTGAAAACATTGAAAAGCGCACTGGCTTTCCTCAAGACAGTCTGGACCCCAGCCTCAGGCTACTCGACGACTTGAATCTTGATTCGATCAAGACAGCGGAACTGATTGCAGAGACCGCCAAAAGTTTTAACCTTTCCGGAGAAGTGGATGCTTCCCAATATGCCAATTCTACCATTGAAGAAATTATTTCTGCCTTTAACAAAATCCTCCTGGACCAGGAACCATCTCATGACGCCAGTCCTGACTTCATGGATAAAAGTTCAATCATTGAATTACTTCTTGAACTGATTGAGGGACGCACTGGATTTCCCAAAGAGAGCCTCACGCTTAACCTTCGTCTCCTGGATGACCTGAATCTTGATTCGATCAAGGCTGCGGAACTCATAGCAGATGGAGCAAAAAAAATAGGCGTCAGCAGTGACATTGATCCAACGCCCTATGCAAACGCCTCACTCCAGGAAATTGCTGATGCATTTGAGCAGATGCTGAAAGAATTGCAGGCACAAGACTCACAATCAACTGAAAAAATAAAAAACAGTCGGGAAACCTGGGTCCGAGACTTTATCGTTTCATACACGAAGGTCGAATTACCAAGCCGTACAGATACTAAAATCTCAGTAGACACTGCAGAGAAAAGAATTTTAATTGTAGTTGACTCCCAAGAAGACAAAAATGCCCAGTCCCTGAAGAAACATTTTATTGAACATGGCGCCTTTCCTGAGATTATCTCTTTTAACGAGATAGAGAAAAAAGATTCTAAAATTGACAAAACCATCACTGCCATCATTGGAATTTTACCGCAAGAAGTACCGGAAGAAGTGAATTTTGAAAGTCGCTTACAAGCAATTGTCAAACGCCTTCAAACGCTAACTGTTTCTGCTCAAAAGAGCTCAAAGTTTGAGAACAAAATTGTACTTGCCTGTATCGGGTTTGGTGGCGGATTTTTTGGAACGGGACCAGTACCCGCTGAAATCGATCAATGCGGAGCGGCAGCATTGGCTGCAAGTCTTCACTATGAACTTCCAGAGATTAATATCCGGGTGCTTGATTTTGACCCGAATATCGAACCATTACAATGTGCTGAAAAAGTACATGCAGAGCTTTTAACAGAGCAATCTTTTGTTGCAGCCGGTTATGACAAGAATCTGCAGCGATACATTCCGGTCCTGAAGCTACAGGAACCAGCCATGTACGGGCCACGCAAAATTACATGGACAACAAGGGACGTTATTCTTGTAACAGGCGGGGCAAAGGGAATAACTGCCGAGTGCGCACTGGGACTTGCCAGGGAAACCGGAGTAAAAATGGCCCTGGTGGGGAGCTCATCATTTGACCAGACTGACAGAGAGAATGAAATAGCTCAAACACTTAAGCGATTTCAAGATAGCGGATTGACTGCGCACTATTATCAATGTGATATCGTTAATGGTGACGCAGTTGCCAGGCTGATTCATGGCATCAGGGAAGAGTTAGGCGAGATCACGGGTGTAATTCATGGCAGCGCACTGAACATACCCCGTACCCTTCATACTGTCAGCCAGAAAGAAGCATTGCGGGAGATCTCACCAAAAGTACAGGGAGCGGTTCACTTGTGCCGAGCCCTCACTGACGCGCCACCAAAACTCTTTATCGGTTTATCATCGATAATTGGCGTATCCGGAATGATCCGAAATGGCTGGTACGGATTTTCAAATGAAGCGCTTAATCTCATTTTACAGCAGTTCCAGCATCGTCACCCTGAAACAGAGGTTCTCAGTATCGCCTTCAGTATTTGGGATGATGTCGGCATGGGTGTCCGAATGGGTTCCACTGCTTACCTGGCAAGCATGGGGATTAGTGCAATTCCAGCCAAAGAAGGTATACGCCGCTTTATCCAACTGGCCCTGAACGACCCTGAAGAAAAACAAGTCGTTGTTGCCGCTCGCCTTGCAAGCCTTGACACTATAATGCCTGCACCATTTGCCCTGCCTGCAAGTTCACGCTTTCTGGAAAATATAGTCCACTATTATCCTGGTGTTGAGGCTATTGTTCGTGCAAAACTCAGTCTGGATAAAGATCTGTATGTCAAAGATCATCTCTGGCGGGGTACCTACCTGTTCCCTACTGTTTTTGGTCTCGAGGCAATGGCCCAGGCTGTGGCGTACGTAACCGGAGAGACCAGCTTTGATGCGCTACAAATAGAGGATATCCGGCTGGAACGTCCCATTACAGTAAGCCCAGACGACGGAGCTGAAATTGAAATTCACGCAGAAGTTCTTGAAAAATCGCCCCTGCAGAAAGGTACGCGTGTCCAAGCAGGGATAAGAACCAGCCAAACGGGCTTTTCCACTGACCATTTTTCAGCAATCTTTCTGCTGAATGATAAACCTGTCAAGCCGACAGCAGAAATAGACCTTCTCTGTGAGTCACTTGCCATCGACCCTCAAAAGGACCTGTACGATGGAAAACTCCTTTTTCAAGGGCCCCTGTACCAACGCATCGAAAAAATTTATGCACTAGATTCAAAAACGTGTCTTTTTCAAGCTCAGCGTGACGGAAATAAATCTCCCAAAGGCGACGCGGAGTCAAATTCCTCAAAATGGCTTCTGGGCGATCCCTATTTCAGAGATTCACTGCTGCATTCTGCCCAACTTCCAGTTTCCCAGCATATCTGTCTCCCCTTAACCATCAATAAAATTGAGATTTACCAGATCAACAAGCCTGAACCAGACTCTCTAGTCAGCCTTGTTCGCATTGATCTTCAAAATGATTCTGAAGTTCACGCCAGTGTCATTGTTGTGGATGAATCCGGAGCTGTTGTTGAACAACTTCAGGGTTATGTTCTTAAAGTTATGGAATATCATCCGGATTATCCAAAGCCAGAAGAAATTGCCAGTCCGGGGCCAAGAGACCACAGGCTTGTTCACGATAAATTGTCAAGAAATATAAAGATGTTAGAACTCATTCCACCTGACATCTCTGTCAGCTATCTGCCTGGTTTGTCCGGGATGAAAAAAGCAGAACGGCATAGGTATGAAGTCCCGCTACTCAAGGAACTGGCACACAAGTATCTGACCAGGCATGGTGTTGCAGCAAATGAGATATTTATCAATTGGAAGCCATCAGGTAAGCCCCAACTCGAAACCGGGACAGATCTTGCTGTGGATATATCACTTGCCCACACCGGCAATACTCTTTTTTGTGTTGCCGGCCCAGGTAAGCAGGGATGCGATATAGAGGC
>CAMYOP010000201.1 GCA_947260045.1 uncultured Desulfobulbaceae bacterium | reverse complement strand
ATCGATAAGGAAAAAGCCCATAAAGATATGGTTCTCAACCCTGGTGATCTTCGAGTTGTTGATAAAACCTGCGGTGTTGAAGGGTGCCATCCAACCGATGTTCATAAAGTAAAAAATTCTCTCATGGCAACCAATAGGGGAATCCTGGCTACATTGCTCTATTATTGGGGTGAAGCTGATGACCAGTACACAGACATCAGTGTGGAACAACTGCTGGAAAGCGGTGAAACCTCTTTGGCCCTTGATTATTTTCGAAAACTTTGCGCCACCTGTCATCTCTGGAAACAGAAAAATGACCTGCCTGGTGCTCCTGAATTTTTTAATGAAAAAGGTGGTGGCTGCTCTGCCTGCCACTACGTCTTGCCTGAAGGAAGCTCACGAACAACTGTTACCTCTTTTGATGAAGACGAAGATGACGATGAAGTTGATCCCAAAAAGAAAAAACCACACCCTCTTATTATAAAAAAAGTTCCGGAAGAAAATTGTGTCCGTTGTCACAATCGAAGTGGACGTATTGGCCTGTCCTATACAGGAATTTTTGAAGCAGAAGGCTATGGCACACCGTATGAGAAGGGGCAGCATTCATCAAAGAAACTTCCTGGAGATCGCTTTTACCTGGAGCTTGCAGACGATGTACATCATAGAAAAGGCATGGCCTGCATTGATTGCCATACGCGCGATGAAATTATGGGTGATGGTAACAGGTATGCCCACTACGAAGAGCAGCTCGAGGTGACATGTCTCTCCTGCCATGCCCAGCAGCCAGGGATGACGCGAAAGAACAAGCAGCTTAATAATGTTACACAGGAAGGTGATCGCTATATCCTGGTTGGCAAGCTTGATGAGAAAAAACATCCTCTCAATGTACCGAAAGAAGAGGTGTGTGGTTATGCTGGACATAAGCGACTCAGCTGTGAGTCCTGTCATTCAACCTGGGTGCCTCAATGTTATGGCTGTCATGCCAAACGTGATGCAAGGGAAACCCATCTGGATAAATTGACATTGGAAGAAACAAAAGGCTGGTGGGAAGAGGGTCGCTCCTATATCCGTTACGAAAAACCAATGCTTGCAGTTTGGGAGGATAAGGTGGTCATTGTTACTCCAGGGTGTCAGGACGTGGTAACTCTGGTTGATGAAGAAGGAAAAATAGAGGGTGGATTTAATTCCTTTACCATGGCAGCCATCAGTCCGCACACCACCCAGGAAAAGGGCAGGTTATGCGCTGACTGTCACGCATCCTCTAAAACCGTTGGGCTTGGCGAGGGAACAGTCTGGAAAGAAGATGGGCAGTGGCAGTTCACCCCTGTAGACCAGGGAGTTGAAACCCTAGATGGCCGGACGGTTGGCTTTGATTCATTTGTCACCATCGAAGGCGAACCATTGCAGCGAGGCTCTCGTGCTAATCTTCGACCATTTAATGGTCAGGAACTCAGGCGAATTCTTCGGGTGGGGCTTTGTCTTGAATGCCATAAAGACTACAGTGATCCAGCCTATAGGGACTATACACCGGAAAAACAGTGTCCTGTGTATCAGGAAGAGTAAGTTAAAAGTTTTTCTGAAATGCATTTTGGAGTTGCGAAATCTGAATGAAAGCATTAATGCACAACCAAACTCTTATAACCAATTTTTAATTTTATATAGCATCATAGGACAGGAAAAATGAGCAAAAATCAAATTGCCCTGGCAGACAGGGTTACACAGATCAAACCTTCTCCGACTCTGGCAGTAAATGCCAAGGCTAAAGCCCTGAAAGCTGCTGGTGCTGATATTTTAAACTTCAGTGTTGGTGAACCCGATTTTGATACCCCCGAGCACGTGTGTGCAGCCGGCAAAAAAGCCATCGACGATGGTCATACCCGCTATACAGCGGTTCCAGGCATTCCAGAGCTTCGTGATGCAGTTGTTAATCGCTTTAAAGAAGACCACGGCTGGCAGTACACTCCTGAGCAGATTCAGGTGAGCTGCGGTGGAAAGCATGGCTTGTACAATATCTTTCAGGCGATTATAAATCCAGGTGATGAAGTTTTGATCCCTGCGCCATATTGGGTTTCTTATCCACCTATGGTACAGCTTGCTGGCGGAACGCCTGTCATTGTGCCCATGGAAGAGAAAGATGATTTTGATTTGAATCCAGACATTCTGGCTAAGTATGTCACTGGTAAGACCAGAGCCATTATTGTCAATTCACCATCGAATCCAACAGGATCACTCCTTTCAGGAAGTGCATTAGATGCAATTGCCAGATTGGCCATTAAAAACAACTGGCTCGTAATTACTGATGATATTTACGAGACCATGACCTATACAGATGATGCGCTGCCACATATCCTTGATGTGGATGGACGGATGAAGGAGCAGACCGTTATCCTAAACGGTGTTTCCAAGTCTTTCGCCATGACTGGCTGGAGAATTGGCTACAGCGCTGGTCCTGATCATATAATCAAGGCAATGAATAAGATTCAGAGCCAGTCTACTTCAAATCCAAGCGCTCCTGCCCAGTATGCAGCACTGGCAGCGCTCACTGGCCCGCAGGATTTTCCTCAAACTATGATTGAAGCGTTCTTGCCAAGGCGTGATTTCTTTGTATCGGATTTGAACGCAATTGACGGTGTCAGCTGTGTGAATCCAAATGGTGCGTTTTATGTCTTTCCGAACTTTTCCAGCTACTACGGTAAGTCTTTTAAGGGGAATGCCATAAATGATTCAGTGGCACTGGCTGATTATTTCCTTGATGAGGCCAAGGTTGCTTCGGTTCCTGGAATTGCTTTTGGCGCAGATGATTTTATTCGCTTTTCCTTTGCCACGTCCATGGACGTACTGCAGGAAGGAATGAACAGAATCAAGGATGCCCTGGCTGCTTTATCCTAAACTTTTTGCTGGTATTTTGTATATAAAGCGGCTTTGTGGGTGATTCCCGCATAGCCGCATTTTTAGTTTGGCCACTGTTTCATTATTCTTGATTGGTATTTCCAGGATAGAGACCTGGTTTTATCTTTTATCCCCTGTGTACTCCTATAATGTCATGGACGTGCAAAAGCGTCATGCCAGCAAGTAGAATTCTGGAGTCAAGCGTTAGCTGGCAATCATTTTCTAATCGTAAGGTCAAGCCTCTTGGAATAAATACTTTTTCAAGAATTTTCCCAAGAAGATTTCTTGGTTTTACAGGAATGTTTTTGGAAAGCTTTTCGTTTTGAATGGTGGCTATGAGATTTTTATCGTGCAGAATGGCATAACTATCTGGAAGTGCAGTGAATAATGTTTTGAAAAATGCCTCTGTATTGCTGGCGGGATCAATGATCCTGGCAATCTCACGCTTTTTATTATCCAGTATTTTCCAGCGAAAACCTATTCCTTTTCGCGTAATGGTGGCGAATCGTACGCCATGTTTATCTTCAAGATAATAGGTGAAATTTAGAAATTTTCCTTTGGCCTTCATGGAAAAAGAATCATTCTCGCTATCTGCACTTCTATAAATCGTTGCCGCTCCAATACACTGTCCGTACACGTCACAACTTGCATAGAGTTGTCCCGTTTCAACGTAGAACTCATATGTTCTCTCATATCCTTTCTTTTTATCGAGGTGTTCATATTTTGATTTAAGCTGGATAGCATTTATTATACTTTCGTTCATAAATATTCTATGAGTCTAAACGTTTAATGTATGAGCATAGCTCCGATCATACCTAGTAAAAATCCAGAAACCGCACCAATTGCTGTAAAGGAATGATGCTTCAGGTGGGCACTGGGAGCGATTTCCTCAAAGATTAAATAGATGATGCCACCACTGCAAAAGAGCATGAGGAGACCTAGAAACTCTTCACTTGACGCCAGGCACGAATAGCCAATCCAGGCCGCAAGAGGGCCAACTAGAGGAACTAACAGGAAGAGAAACCACAGTTTTTTTGGGGAAATACCAGCTTTTCGCATTTCATGAAAAGCAGCAAAGCCCTCAGGCATATTTTGTAGTCCGATAAGTGCGGCAAGAAGATATCCAGTTTTTGTCCCCGTTACAGCGGATGCTCCCAGGGCTATTCCTTCTGGGATGAAGTCCAGCATCATGCCAAGAAACTGGGCGGCTGTATTTTTTTTGCGTTTCATCCAGGCATCAAGCTGCCAGAAAATTACTCCTCCCAGGAGAAAGGCAAGGGTTGCATAAGGAATTTCTGTATGGATCATCCCGTAAGGGACCAGGACAAGTGCAATTGCGGCCAGGAGTGCGCCTGCACCAAAATAGGAGACAAAACTGTCTATTTCATGTTGCCAGCAAAAAGATCTGATCCAACCATTTACTGAAAGAAGGGCGCCTGCTGGAATGCTCAATCCTGCTATCAAAGCCAAAAGTAAGGTGGATGACAGACTCATATACTGGTATTTTGCCTGGTGGTTTGTGGATGGATCATAATGTGCGCTTGTCGTTTCTGTTTGTCTGTCTTGTGCAAAATTTGCTCAACACCACTGACGGCAACAGGTGTTAGTCAATGTCTGGACGCCAGCCCATGCCAGACTCCTCCATTAATCGTTCATAAACTCCTTCAATGTTTTTTGGCAGCCATTCTTTGTACATCCGTAAGTGCTTGAATTCATCCAGGCGAATTTCTTTTTTTAGTTGTTCAAGCGATTTGCCTGCGTGAATGCCATCAATTACAACCTTGTACAATGCTTCCAGATAAGAAAGATAAGCAGCAACATCAGATTTGCTGCCTGTGTCACCATGGCCACCAACAAAGTACTCAAAATCAAGTGCTAAAACCTCTTTTGTTGATTGAATCATACCATGAATGTCATAGCTCCATAATTTTTGCCATGGCATGCGGCCAAGTATTATCCAGTCAACCACAAAGAGAACTTTTTCAGGCTTGAACAGCATACTGATAGAACCTCTGCCATCGTTTGGCCCATGGTAGCGCAGTTCCACTTTATTTTCGCCGAAAGAGAGATACATGGTTTTTTCAAAACTGATATCTGGTATCACTGTTTTTGCCCGAGTGAGAAGAAGGTCATCTCTAGTGATCTGGCTTGATATAAATACAGCCTGCGTATTTTTAAATATTTCAGCACCATATATATGGTCACTGTGATTATGGCTGTACACGACATATTTTATAGGTACTTGAAAACGTTCCTGTAGCTCTTTTTGCAACCATGCTGCAGCTTTTGGATTCATTGGGTCAGTGAGCAGAATACCTTCTGTTGTTACCAGAAAGACAGAACGATGTCTGTCATTTACAAAGCGGTAAACATTACCGCGGAGCTGTTCTATTTTGTATGTATCAGCAGGGGCTGCCTGAATTGTACCAGTGGAGAAAAGAGTAAGCAGGAAGATCAGAAAGATAGTTTTTTTTTTCATAACTGATATCTGGTATAACTGTTTTTGCACGAGTGAGAAGATGGTCATCTCTAGTGAACTGGATTGAGGTAGAAAATCTTTGTTCCTGATAATCTTATCATAATGAATATCTTTAAGGTTTTTATTTCGATATTTTTGGCTGGTACTCTTTTTCTTGCAACTGTCGCATATGCAGAAGAGTCACCAGAACCAAGCACTGGCGTCAATGCCCTGATTCTCAATGGCGAACTCATCGCCCAAGAGATTTCACGGGCAACAGGGCTTGCGATCTCTCCGATTTTAGGAATTTCGGTATTAGGAGCATATACTTATTATACTACCCCCCTTGAGGAAAGAGAGACTGTACCCTGGAATGTCAAACCCAGGTTCTGGGGTCCACTGCTCTGTGTGCTGCTTGCCATTATATTGAAAGACTCTTCCAAGGTTGCTCTTCCCAAGATTCTCCTTGTTCCTCTGGACACCATAGAAGCATTGCTTGAAAAAAATACCTCTGCTGTCCTTGCCTTGGTGGTTGTCCTGACTTCAATAACAGGCAAAGGTATTGAGCAATTCCAGATTGCCAGTTATAAAGTCTCTGGTTTTTTGTTTCCCCAGGCACATGCAGTAGAAGGGATGGCCAGCCAGGCAGTTTCTTCTGAAACAACAGTTTTGTCTGTGGCTATGCTGGGATTTCTGTTGACTGTTATATACGGAGTTGTCTGGGTGGTGAGCCAGTCGTTTAATTTTTTAATATTTCTCTGCCCTTTTTCCTGGATTGATCTTTTATTGACCTTGCTGAAAAATGCTCTTGTTATGGCCCTGCTTGGAGCATATCTCTTTCATCCTTATGCAGGACTTTTTGTCTCTGTTGTGATAATTCTGATATCTCTTGTTTTCTTTGCCTGGTCCTATCGTTTTGTCATTTTGGGAACTTTAGTCTCGTATGATCTGTTTCGTAAGGGATCTTATGATTCTGAACCTGATACTGAAAACCTTCGAGTGTTTTCAGGACCAGCCATGACAGGTGTTCCTTCCATGAGTTATGGGATACTGAGAAGGAAAGGGGATTTTTTGGAATTTACATACAGGCCATGGCTGTGTCTGCCCTCTAAAATATTCACCAGCCGAGAGCCTCGCGAAAAATTTCTTGTAGGGAGGGGCACCTTTACCACGACTCTTGTCAGGGAAACAGGGTTGAGCTCAAAATATGAAATTATCTGCAGGTTCAGACCACGGTATCTTTCCCATGAAGAGCAAATTGCCCAAAGCCTTGGCCTTGGGGGAAGCGTTGATCTGAGCCTTGGTAAAACCTTGCGGGAAGGCTTTCGCTGGCTTGCTGATATGCTAGGTTTGAGATCTATTTCGCAGCAAAGCTAAATTAAAACAACCAATCTCATTAAAAGTTAAGGAAGCTGTTTACATTCTCTCCACTGACTTGATATAATAGACCTAAAAGAGTTCAGATAACATTGTGTTCAACCTCCAATGAAGGATTTGAACGTTATGGAAAGTAAACGCCGACTTTTCATCAGTATTCTTCTTGCTCTTCTGCCAATCCTTTGTCTTTCTCTGCTATTTCCAGAACGCTTCCTGCGTGAACCCAGTAAACTTGAAGAACTTTACTCTGTTTCTGGAGCAGATGTTGTTGCCTTTTATCAGTCTGAATGTCCCCATTGCCGAGATTTTAAGAGTTTTGCCCGGAAACAGGGCTGGGAAGTAGAGTATTGGAATATTGCCGGCAAGGAAGGGCGTCAGAAATTCACAGATCTCCAGAAAAGTGTTCCCAACCTGACCCTGTCTGTTCCAACCATCATCGTTAATGGTCAAATCTTCCAGGGATATCGAAATGATGAAACTACAGGGAATGAGCTGAAAAATATTCTTGAATCCTGTCAAACTTCTCCTTATGGCTGTCTCCCATTTACTATGCTGGTCTCAAGTGGGCAGGCAGATGTCTTAACCGAGGCGGGTGGTTCGACGTTCTGTAGCGTGGAGGATGGACCTGATAAGTGTGCAACAGGCGAGGAT
>CAMYOP010000200.1 GCA_947260045.1 uncultured Desulfobulbaceae bacterium | reverse complement strand
TATTATTTTTGCCCTTGATTTTGCTGATCCCAAAGAAGCTCTTGCCTGGGTGGACAGACTGGATAGTCAGGTACGATTTTTCAAGGTTGGTCTGCAGCTCTTTCTTGCTGGAGGGTGGCCTGTTGTTGAGTATATTGCCAAAAGAGGCAATAAGGTGATGCTGGATCTCAAGCTCTATGATATTCCGGCCACAGTCAAGTTAGCCGTTGAACAGTTCGCAGGTCGTGGGGTAAGTCTTACAACCGTGCATGGCTATGGGCCAGTCGTGGATGCTGCCCTGTCAGCAGGTACAGATGTGAATATTCTTGCCGTAACAGTTTTGACCAGCTTTGGCGATGATGAACTCAAGGAATTGAATTATCAGGGAAGTATCAGTGATCTGGTAAAACAACGTGCAGGAAAAGTGCTTGGGCTCGGCTGCCATGGGGTAGTTTGCTCGGCTCAGGAATCAAACATGCTCCGAGTAGCGTATGGCCTTGATTTCACCATGGTTACCCCGGGTATAAGGCCTGCTGGAGCAAGTGTTAATGATCAGCAGCGTATAAGTACTCCTGGTTCAGCTTTACAGAACGGGTCCGATTATCTGGTAATCGGCAGACCTATTCGTGACGCAGAAAATCCGGAAAAGGCTGTTGATGATATTTTTTATGAGATTTCAAGTGTTTTGTAATATTTCCTCTTTTATCGCCCCTTCTTTTTTGTCCTCTTTGTAACTTTTCCACAGCCACACATAAAAGCTGGGTGGCGATTGGAAGATAGTTCCAGCCCTATCCAAATTAGTCCTCTGGAGGAGGAGGCGGTGAAGATTCCTTGCTCACCGGTGGAGGCTCAGGGCTGGGTGGAGGTTCCACGAGTTGTTTTCTTTTTCTCTCTTCAAAGATTGAAAGGATAAAGAGGGTTGCAAAGGGTTGTGTAAAGAGTGAACCGATAAAAGAAGAGCCACCTAAAGAGACTACCGCTACAAAAAGAACCACCACAACCAGATGCTCGACAATCGGTTGTTCCATCGCCATATTACTGCTCTCTTTAAGAGCATCCATGAGTTCCATGTTCTGGTCTGTCATGAGCGGCAGCATATAGAGGCAGAAAAAAGTCAAAAGTGCTCCAATGATTAAGCCTGGCAGGACCAGCGCACTTACACCAAGAATCAAGATAAATCCAACCACTAAACTAAAGCCGAGAAGGGGAAAGAACAGGTTCATATATTTAAATATATCTGCTATTTCCGGTTTTTTATCGTCACGAATGGTTAAAAGAAGAGACTGCATGTAGCCGGCAGAGGCCACAGGAATCATGATCCCAAGGGAAAAAATTGAGACCGTAAGGTACACCAGGGTTGAGAGTAACAGTGCTGGGAGATGACCAGTAAACCTTTTCCAAGATTTTTCGAGATGCACCTTAAAGTCCATATTAGCCTCCATTGTAATGTGAATGATATCCTATATAATAGGAATAATACTATAATCAGGCAATAAAGAAAGGGCTGTAAAAAATCAGCCGCCGTGCTTCAATTGAATGAGTAAAAAAGAAAATTGTCAGGCAGATTTGTCTGTAGTTCACCTGAGCTGTTTTTTCTGCCTCACGATTGCGGCATATATTTTGTCTATACTTTCTGGTTTTGCTTTGTATATTATATACCTCTCCCGCTGGTAAAAAGTATGATTTTTTAACCTTTTTCAGGGCACCGCATCCACTTCTTAAGACAGGAGCGTTTTTGCATGGCATATGAGAACATTGAAGAGCTGATAAAAAAAATAAAAGTGCTCGAACTGCAAATTGAGCAATGTGATACCATTCGCCATAAGCTTGAAAAGAGCGAGACAAGTCTCGCCCAGGCCCAAAGGATTGCCCGTATGGGGAACTGGGATTGGGATATTGTAACAAATGATTTGCACTGGTCCGATGAAATATTCAGGATTTTTGGTCTTGACCCTGAGGAATTTGAGCCAACATACAAGGCGTTCCTGCACACCATCCATCCAGACGATAAAGACAGTGTCTTAAAGGCCGTTGAACGAGCCCTCGCCCAAGAAGAAGACTACCATGTAGAACACCGTATCATCCTGCCTGATGGGACAATTCGAGTAGTACTGGAACAGGGGAAGGTATATCTAGATGAACAGAAAAATTCCTCAAGGATGATCGGTACAGTTCAGGATATTACCGAACAAAAGGCAATGGAAACAGAGTTGCGGCAGAGTGAGGAGCGCTTTCGTACGGTTGCCAACACTGCGGTTGATGCCATTATCATAGCTGATGCAAAGGGAACGATTCTTTTCTGGAATATTGCCGCCTCAAAAATTTTTGCCTACAGCCAGGATGAAGTAATCGGTAAACCTGCATCAATACTGATGCCCCGGCATTATGTGGAAAAACATGAACGGGGTATGAAGAATTATCACCAGACTGGTGAGTCCGATTACCTGGGTAACATTCTTGAATTTGAGGGAACCCGTAAGGATGGTTCAGAATTTCCCCTGGAGCTCGCCGTATCTTCCTGGACAAATGGTGGAGAGAGATTTTTCACGGCAATTATTCGTGATAGCACCATCAGGAAGGAACTGGAAAAAGAGTTGATTCACCTGGCCACAAGAGATGGGCTCACTGATCTTTTTAATCGCTCTTCTTTCAATACCAAGTTTGCTAAAGAAATAGAGCGAGCACTCCGTTATGACAAACCCTTATCACTTGTCATTTTGGATATTGATAATTTTAAACTCTTAAATGATACCTATGGTCACCCTGCAGGCGATGCCTTCCTTCAGGCAACTGCTCAGGTCATTCTCGATAATATTAGAAATATAGATATTGCAGCCAGATTGGGCGGGGAAGAGTTTGTGCTGATTCTGCCGGAAACCATGATGGACAGTGCAATGAATATGGCAGAAAGGTTACGTCAGCAAATGGAAAGCAAAACGGTGGAATATAATAATATGGGGCTCAGTAAAACCATCTCCGTTGGCGTCGCCTCTCTTTCTGAAAGCTATAATACCTTTGATACACTCCTCAAAGCTGCAGATGATGCACTCTATGTTGCCAAAAGAAAAGGAAAAAATTGCATTGCCTGTGCAAATAATGACTGATGGTATAGTGAATTCAAACCCACTTATCTGGCGACAAAGAGATGAGTAACCACATCCTGCACAGTTTTAATTCCGATAATTTTCATATTGGTTGAGGGCAGCGATTCAAGCTGCATGGCGCTTGATTCAGGCATGAGAAAGGTGTGAAAACCAAGGCGTTGTGCCTCGCCAAGACGCATTTCCATCTGGCCAACTGCTCTTATTTCCCCTGCGAGTCCCACTTCCCCGCACACCACAACTCCTGGATCAACAATTCTTTCATGTAGGCTGGAAAGCAGTGCTACAATGACGCCAAGGTCAAGAGCTGGTTCGTCAATTCTGATACCACCCGCAATGTTTAAAAATATATCCTGATCAAAGAGGGTCACGCCAATTTTTTTCTCGAGCACTGCTGTGAGAAGAGCAACTCGCTGAGGATCGGCACCGATGGCAGTTCGTCTTCCTGTCCCGAGACTTGAGGAGGTAACCAGGGCCTGCACTTCAACCAGGATGGGGCGGGTTCCCTCAACACTTGGTAAAACAACAGATCCTGGTACGTTTTGGGGGCGCTCGGCCAGAAATAAGGCTGAAGGGTTATCCACTTCACTTAAACCATTTTCTTTCATCTCAAAGACACCAATCTCATTGGTTGAGCCAAAGCGATTTTTCACCGTTCGTAAAATACGAAAAATATGGCCGCGGTCACCTTCAAAATAAAGGACTGTGTCAACCATATGCTCAAGCACACGTGGCCCTGCTATGGAGCCGTCTTTGGTTACATGGCCAATCAGGATGACAGGGAGATTGCTTGTTTTTGCATGGGTTAAGAGACGTGATGTCGATTCGCGAACCTGGGTGACACTGCCAGGAGCTGAGCCTACCTCTTCGCTATACATGGTCTGAATAGAATCTACAGCCAAAAGAGCAGGCTTAAGTTCTGTTGCCATGGCGATAATGGATTCAACACAGTTTTCTGTTGCCAGAAAAATTTGTTCATCTTCAATGGAAAGGCGTTCAGCCCGCATCTTAATCTGCTGTTCTGATTCCTCGCCAGTGACGTAGAGTACTTTGTTGTTATTACCTGCAAGTGCTGAGAGAAGTTGCAAAATAAGGGTGGATTTACCGATGCCAGGGTCGCCTCCGATTAAAACCAGAGAGCCTGGAACGATACCTCCACCCAGTACTCTATCGAGCTCTGAGATGGAAGTGACAAGTCGTTGTAACTCTTTTGTGCTGGCCTTCTGCAGGGTGGATATTTTTCCAGGAGCTCTACGAGCTGTACGTGCATTCGTTTTGACCTGCTCGGTCATGCTGTCCCACTTTTTACAATCAGGACATTGGCCAAGCCATTTTCGGCTTTCAAAACCACATTTACCACAGAGAAAGGTTAGCTGTTCTTTTTTTGCCATCTCAAACCAAAAGGGAAAAGTGAAAGAGTATTTTAATTTTGAGCCAGGAAATCTGGATACTATCTATGAATAAGAAGATGAGCAAGATGTAAAATAGAGGATTAAAAAAGAAGGCCCAAGCCGTCACGAATAAGGAGAAGGGATAAAGCAAGTAGACAAGCTCCCAAAAAACGCATGGAATAAATATACACAGAGCCCCTTAGAAATGAACGTGATTTATCGACCAACAGGGCAAGGAGTACTTTTGAGCCACAAAGCAGCAGGTAAAACGGAATTATAAAAAAGAGTGGCAGGGAATGGCTTATATCCATTGCCTGGACAACAGCAGGGGCGCCAACACCAAACCAGAAGAGATAGGGATGCGGACTGAGAATATTGGTTAGAAGTCCTTTCTGCAGGGATTTTGGTGCTGCAGTGTTTCCGTCCAGGGAAACTTTTTGTATGCAAATACTTTCAACACCAAGGTAAAAGACAAAACAGCCGCCAGTAATAGAAAAAACTCCAATAATCTGCTCAAATCCGGCCATTCTTTGCAGCAGAAAAATAGAGGAAATGATAATTGGCAGGTCGGTGATAAGTGGTGCAAGTGCTACTTTTACCCCTGCAAGTGCTCCATGTTGCAGTGTTTCTGAAATGACCAGTACAAGTAGGGGGCCAGGAGCAAATCCAGCTGAAAGTCCTAAAAGGATGCCCAGTGTCAGGTAATATTCCATAAAGAGAGTCGGAAGGTCTTGAATCAAGAGAAATAAGTTTTTTTACCTCACAGAGCCAAAGGGCTCAGGCAAGCATTGTATAATTCTCTCCGATTTCAAATTTTGCACGTACCAGGTTGATTGAAGCATTGAGCTGGAGTTGATAATGAGGCCTGTCGACAAAGTTTCGCCAGTGGCCACCCCATTGCAGTTGATCGGAAAGGCCGGCCCTTGCAGCTTCTTCATAGGGCTGGCTGGTGGTAATATAACCGCCGCTTGCAGTAAAAATGCCAATATCCCAGGCAATGCCGAAATTATGATTACTCCTGCCGCCTCTCACATTGGT
>CAMYOP010000199.1 GCA_947260045.1 uncultured Desulfobulbaceae bacterium | reverse complement strand
TAGATACTCTACCAGCATCACTTCTATAAACAATTCCTTGTTCCTTGAGTTCATCAAGTGCAAGAAGGACAGTTTCTTCGTCATAGGAAACAACAGGCTGTCTGTTTGACTTTTGATTACAGGCATTGACCAGGCCATTGAGAGAAAGAGGGTAATATTCGGGAGTTGCCATGTCTTTTTCGATGAGGCATCCAAGTACTCGTACTTCTGTGTTTATCAGCTTGTAGTTTATCATGTTGTGGCTGTTCCTGTTTTTAGTAATTGCAGGTTTTATAGGTCGAAATTAGTATGGTTACCGCCAGGAGCAATATTATAAAATCACACCTGAATATGTCATGATTAGTATAATCGGCTGTGGAGCATAATTCACCTGTTTGTATACCGATTTTCATACAGAAAAAAAGCTTGCATATTTTTTCAATTTTAACCAATACGATGTATCGGTTTTTATTATATCGGTTTAAGAGCTTTACTCTTTCTTGAAAAATATCTTTAAACCCTTGCAGTACCAATAAAAATATGGCTGTGCTGGATAAGATTTTTAAACTTGCATTTAATAATAATGCTTCAGATATTCACCTCGCACCTGGAGAGCCTTTTGTCCTGAGAAGATCAGGTAGACTCATCATAACTTAAAAAGTCCTAAATTGATTCCTGGAAATACCCGCCAATTAATTTTTGAAATTCTTTCAGACGTTCAGAGAAAGCAGGTCGTCCAAAAACTACACTTGGACTTAGCCCTTGATATAAAGGGAATAGGTCGTTTCCGTGGGAGTTCAATGATGCATAACTATGGTCTTAGTATGTCTGTAATATTTTCACTATTTGTAAAAAAGAATTTAATTCTCCTGAACTTTATGTGTATCCTTAAATATGGATATTATTTGCCACCTGGACAGGAAGAATCAGTGGTAGAATTGTTTTGTTGCAGGTCCCATGGTATCTGCAACAACTTTTGATATACTAGAGGTTAAAGTTGATAGAACATCGTAAATATGAACGACTGGCTCTGGATTTTTATCTCCAGGTGTTCAACGAAAAGAATAACAGACCCTTTGGTCAGATAGTGAATGTTAGTGTGGGAGGGATGCTTCTGTCCTGTACAGAAACCATGGAAGAGGATGGGGATTATTTACTCTGGATGGAAGCGCCAAAAGTCAGCGGTTATGTTGACAGGATTGTCTTCCAGGCAAAATGTGTGTGGATCAAGTATTTGGAGGGGAAGGAAGAGATGTACTGCGGCCTGCAATTTATTGATCCTTCAGAACATGCCACCATATTTTTTAATGAATTACTCGAATTTATCCAAAGTCGTTATAAAAAAAATGAATCCTCCCAGCCTCAGGTATACTGAGTTTTCCCCAAGCACCTTTGTGTGACCTTGCAAGGCCCTATAGGACCACACTTTTTAGATTTTCAATCGTACTTCTCGCCGACACTTAATGGACTGAACAGGAAATGCAGGGGTCGTAGGCTCGAACCAGCATTTCAGCGAGCAGTTCTATTTCTTTGTCGTTTTTACCTGACTGGGCACATTGGGTGGCAAGCTCTTCTATGTCATGGTAGATGTTGGCATGGTTTTGGCTGGTAGGGATGACACAATCGGCCTTCTGTACTCTGCCATTTTGATCGAACTCGTAATAGTGATAAAGGATACCTCGTGGAACTTCTACTGCGGCTGTGCCACTGCCTTCTTTTTCCTCTACAGCTTGACGTGGTGCCTCCCATGTATTGCCAAGAAGCGTATCAATGATAGTAATGGAATCTTTGACAACATGAACGCATTCTACCAGCTGGGCAATGTTCGCCATGTATGGATTGTGATTGATCGGAGAAAGTCGGAAAAAATCTGCGACCTCTTGTGCTTCTGGACAGAGATGCTTGAAATTATTATTCACCCGGGCAAGGGCTCCCACTGCAAATGATTTGCGAGACAACTTGCTCCATTTAGAGGTTGAGTGTTCGACACAAAATTCATTGGTCATTTCCAGATACTGGTCTTCCTGTCTTATAAGGCCATCACTTGAGATAAGATCACCACCAATAAAGGGGTAGTTGTCTTTTCCCCGAAGAGAGACAAACTCTGTTTCCCGAACAAATCCAGGGAAGGTAAACGATTGAAACAGATCTGCTGCTGCAGTCAGGTCTGCAAGAGCATCTGTCAGTCGATTCCTGAATCGCTCAAGCTCTTCTTTTTCCGGAAGCATGGTGAAACCACCGACAATGGTCCTGGTGGGGTGCATCCTTCTGCCGCCAACGCAATCGCACATGTCATTGGCCAGTAGTTTCAGGCGTAAAGCCCTCTGGACTTCTTCAGGATGGGTTTTGGCAAGGGGGAGAACACTGCCGACCTGCAAATAATCAGGTGCTGCCAGAAAATAAAGGTGGAGGATGTGGCTCTGCAGGGTTTCCATATGTTTGAGCAGGAGACGTAAGTCATCAGTCTGTTTAGATGGAACAATGTCAAAGGCATTTTCCACTGCCCTGATACTTGCCAGGGTATGGCCAATTGAACAAATGCCACAGATTCTGCCGCAGATGTAGGCTGCATTTTCCCAATGTTTTCCCACCAGCATTGCTTCAAAAAATCTGGGTGTTTCGACAACCTCCCAACGGGCTTCCTCAAGTTTACCGTTAGTAATTTTAATGCTGATATTGCCATGCCCTTCTACGCGAGTAAGGTGCTTGACATTGATATCACAGGTAAACTTCATAATATTAATCCTTTATGGGCTTTATATTGCTTTTAAAATTATTTTTTTGTTAACTACTTTATATCTCAATCAATTTCTTTAGTTCTGTTTTTAATATCACTTACCTGTGATTGAAAACCGCCAAAACACTCCAGTCTGTCCAGGAGTGTTTCGGTACTGAAACCATGTTCTTTCATGATTTCTTCAAGCTGTTCAACGTTTGCCACCTCAGCTGGTCCACGGCAGCCCCAGCAGCCTCTTTTATGATTTGTACACCAGGAATCACAACCTGCACGTGTTACAGGCCCGAGGCAAGGCTCACCCAGTTCAAACAAACAAATGTTTTCATTTGCTTTGCATTCCATGCATACAGGGTAAGGTGGATGGGTAATGGATTTGCCTAGGACCAGATTAGTCACGATCATTTCAACTTCTTCCTTTTTGATCGGACAACCAAATATTTCAAGATCTATCTGGACCACGTCAGCTAAAGGTTTGACTTCCTGCGTGTCTATTGGAAAATCTCCATAGACTTCCTTTTTGACCCAGTTCAAATCGTTGAAACGGTTTTTGAGCTGGTTGACACCGCCAAAGCAGGCACATGATCCCAGTGCTACCAGGATTTTACAGTTATTCCTGATTTCTTTGAGCCTGTCTTCTTCATCCTTTCTGCTTATGCTTCCCTCAACAAAAGCGATATCATAGGAGTCGGAGCGCTCGCTCATGGCTTCGCGGAAGGTAACAATTTCAACCAGGGAGAGAAAATCCAGGAGAGTCGCTTCGTTATTAAGAACCTGGAGCTGGCAGCCTTCACAGGAGGTGAGTTCAAAAAAGGCCACCCGTGGTTTTGGGAATTTGACTCCCAGATAGGTTAGGGTATCTGACATATTAAATGGCCTCTTTCAGGTTCATGACACTCCAGTAATCAAAAACAGGTCCTTCCATGCAGGTGTAGGTCGAGCCGATATTACATCTGCAGCATTTTCCGCGGCCGCAATGCATCCTCCTCTCCAGGGAGACAAACATCTTTTGCATGGGTAAGCCTGCCTTGCTCAGCATGTCACAGACAAAACGAAACATAACAGGAGGACCGCAGACAATGGCATAAGTGTTCTTGGCAAGAGAGCCTCGTGTTGCAAGCAGTTTTTTTAAGGGTTCTGTTATAAGACCAACATTCCCCTGCCAGCTGTCATCTGCTTGGTCCACCACGACCTCCAGGCTTAAATCAAACTTTTTCCACATGTCAAATTCATAGGTAAAAAGCAGCTCTTGGGGGCTTCTTGAACCATAAAATACATCCACTTTTTTATAGCGGCTTCTATTTTCCAATACGTGCAGAATAGGGGAACGAAGAGGAACAATACCAAGTCCTCCAGCTATAAGCAGCACATTATAATCAAACATTTTTTCAACAGGAAAGTGAGTCCCGAACGGGCCGCTGATGCCAACCTGGAGACCTCTTTCGACTTTGGATAGGAAGTTGGTCATGTTACCGGCACTGCGAATACAGAGTTCCAGGTCCCCTCGGCGCACAGGGGAGGAGGAGATGGAAAAAGGTGCTTCGCCGATGCCTGGTAACTCCAGCATGACAAACTGGCCTGGCTTGAAGGAGAAATGTTTGCGTCTATTAGGATTGATGATCTGGATTTGGTAGAGTTTCTCTGTAGCCGTCATTGGGTAGATATTTGTAATTTCAGCCTTGTAGGTATACTCGTAGCTGGAAAGGTCTGTCTTGCGACGAAATTCATCTGGATCGTTGATATAATGATATTCTGGAACATTAACCATGCTGTTACTCCTTACCCCGCACACTGGATATGACTTCAGGAACCGTAATGTCTGCCAGGCATGCTTCGCCACACCGTCCGCAGCCAACGCAAAGCGCTTCCTCATAGGCTTCGACAAAACCGCGGTGTTTATGATAATAACGATACTTTAAGCGTGTTTCTGAATGCGGTCTGAAGTTGTGCCCACCTGCGACCTCGGCAAAATCGATCAGGTTGCAGGAGTAGAGCAGTGATTGTTTCTGGGCACCATGTAAGTTCAGTTCCACAAACTCTTCTACATTATAACAGTAACATGTTGGACAGACATTGGCACAGGTGCCACAGGACAAACATTTTTTCCCCCAGTCATCCCAGGCATTGGAATCAAACTCCAGGTCTAAAATTTTGGTAAGGTCAGTTGCGTCAACATGGGTCGTAAATTGTTTTTCACGGAGCGATACAGATTCAAGATAGCGATCATGGTCTTCGGGATTTGGGTCTGTAGATTCAATAAGTTTAAGAAAATCAAAAGCCTTTGCTGATAGAATTTCAGCAAAATATTTATCACCGAGATCTGTCAGGAAAATATCAAAACCTTGAATTGCCGTGTCGGTTCCCATGGACTTGCAGAAACAATGGGGCTGCGGTGTGCAGTCCATACCAATAATGAACATATTGCGCCGCTTGCTGGCGTAATAAGGATTTGGATAGACACTTTGGAGGAGCACCTTATCTAATTTGTTAAGCGCATTTATGTCGCAGGCATGAATCCCAAAAAAAACATGTTGTTGTAATGAAGTAGAGTCGACATGTTTTTCCCAGTCATCTTCCTGAACCGTGAAGGTGCAGAGGGTCTCTTTGTAGGGCAGAAAAAACCGTTTGGCTGAGTGGGTTGTGAAAGTGTAGTCAAGGCATAAGCTGTTAAAATCATAGACAAGATCAAAGTCATAGATTGCACTGTTGTCTTTACGGGTCCCTTTTTGTACGGGCCCGACAATGATATTTGTGGCCAAATGGTCAAAAAGTTTTGGAAGTTCTTGTTTTTGAAAGACTTTGAAAATCATG
>CAMYOP010000198.1 GCA_947260045.1 uncultured Desulfobulbaceae bacterium | reverse complement strand
TCCATCCTGAATTTTTTCCTAAAATTTTAGGTCCTGGTGAAAACCAGGCATTAGACATTACTGAAAGTAAAAAAGGTTTTGAAAAGCTCGCCCAGGCTATCAATTCAGAGGCCAGAATAAACGGTCAAAAAATAAAGTCTCTAGAAGAAATTGCCCTTGGTTACCTTGATGTGGCCAATGAAGTGATGGTCCGTCCCATTCGTGAAATCTCGGTTATGCGCGGTTATAATATACGTGAACATGTGCTTTCCTGTTTTGGCGGAGCTGGGGGCCAACATGCCTGCGCAATTGCCAGAAAACTTGGCATATCAACAATCTTTATCCATAGATTTGCTGGTATCCTTTCCGCTCTTGGCATGGTGTTTGGTGACGTTGTCGTTGATCGGCAAAAACCAGCGGGCGCAGTCAGGCTGGAAACAGATATCCAGGATTGCCTGCAGAAGCTTGAAACCCTGGGCAACACTTGCCGTGAGAATCTGATCAGCCAGGGACATTTGGAAGAGGCTGTTTCCCTGACCAAATACCTGAACCTGCGCTATCAGGGTACAGATACAAGCTTCATGATAAAAGAACCTGCTGATGGTGATTTCCAAAGGGATTTCAAAAAATTACACACAAGAGAATTTGGCTTTGACCTGCAGAATCGTTCACTCCTGGTTGACGATATCAGGGTGCGGGCAGTTGCTGAGACCAAAGCAACAGAGGGCAGCTACACATTACAAGAAAAAACAGGAGACCCTGTCACTCACACGAACTGCTATTTCTCTCAAGGCTGGCTGCCAACCCCTGTGTATTTATACGAAGCACTTGGACGGGAGCAGACAATTGAAGGCCCGGCACTCATCCTCCAGAATGACTCAACCATTCTAATAGAGCCATATTGCAGTGCAGAAATCGTGAAGACAGGGGTGATAATCCAGGTGCACAGCTCTAAGAAAAAAACAAAAACACTGGAATCAGACCCTATCCAACTTGCAATATTTAGTAACCAATTCATGTCCATTGCTGAACAAATGGGCAGAACACTCCAAAAAACAGCGATATCAACAAATATTAAAGAGCGACTCGATTTCTCCTGTGCTATTTTCGATTCAACTGGCGGTCTGGTGGCAAATGCCCCCCATGTACCAGTCCACCTTGGTGCGATGAGTGAGGCAGTTCGCTACCAGATTAACTTACGGCGAGACGACTTACAGGAAGGAGATGTTCTGGCCGCTAACCATCCAATGGCAGGTGGATCTCATCTACCAGACATTACCGTTATCACCCCTGTGTGGTCAGGAGGCTCCATCCGCTTTTTTGTTGCAAGCCGTGGCCACCACAGTGATATAGGTTCTATTTCTCCAGGTTCCATGCCCCCTTTTTCCAAGACCCTGGCTGAAGAAGGACTTTGCCTGAAAAGTTTCAAATTAGTTCAATCACACATCTTTAACGAAGAAAAGCTACGCCAGATGATGGCTGCGATCTCACCCAAGGTTCGACATCCTGATTCTGTAATCTCCGACCTGAAAGCCCAGGTCGCTGCAAACCAGCGTGGCATTGATCTACTGCACGAAATGATGGAACAAAACGGTGAAGATGTTGTTTTTGCCTATATGGTTCACATCCAAAAAAATGCCGAGGGTGCAGTTCGTTCCATGCTGCAAAATCTGGTAACAAGACTTGGCGCTCAATCGTCAAACACTACCTTACAGGCAGAAGATTTTCTAGATGATGGCAGTGTTATCCGGCTGCGGCTGGTCATTGACGGAAAACGCGGTACAGCTCTTTTTGATTTTTCAGGAACTGATCCTGAATTATGGGGCAATCTTAATGCACCTAAAGCTGTCACTCAATCTGCCATTTTATACTCTTTACGCTGTCTCATTGCCCAGGATATTCCACTTAATCAGGGTTGCCTTGAGCCGGTCACCGTTTTTCTTCCCAGTGGCTCACTTCTCAACCCGTCAGCTGAGGCAGGAGTTGTGGGTGGCAATGTCCTGACTTCGCAGCGTATCGTTGATGTTATTATGAAAGCCGTCCAGGCTGTTGCCGCTTCCCAGGGCTGCATGAATAATTTGACTTTTGGTAATGATGAATTCGGTTATTATGAAACTATCGGCGGTGGAAGCGGTGCAGGACCATCATGGCATGGTACCTCTGGGGTTCATACGCATATGACCAACACCAGGATAACAGATCCAGAAATTATGGAACAACGATATCCTGTTTACATACGACGCTTTTCAATCCGCTCTGGTTCTGGTGGACAGGGAAAATTTTCAGGCGGTGACGGACTTATTCGTGACATTGAATTTTTGGCTCCTCTCAATGTGGCCATTCTCTCCGAGCGTCGGGTTTTCCCTCCCTATGGTCTGCATAAAGGCCAAGCTGGAGCAAAAGGAAAAAACCTTTTCATAAATAAAGATGGTAGAATAGTTAACCTTGGCGGTAAAAATGAAATTCAGGTATCAGCGGGTGATAGAATTCAAATTAACACTCCAGGAGGAGGCGGTTTTGGCGAACCGTTAGTCAAAAACAATGATCATGGATAGAATACTAACTGGTTCGGCAATCAGTTCTGATACAGAAAAAAAAGCGCGCCTACAGAGTGCTCTAAAAGCCGCTTTAGAGGCTGGATCGATCATGAGGGATCTCTACGAGAAACCCCATCAGATACAGATGAAAGGGGAAATCGATCTGGTAACTGAAGTGGATCTAGCATCTGAGGCCCTGATTCTGGCCATTTTACGTGAAGACTTTCCGGAAATTCCCATTCTTGCCGAGGAGTCAGCTGGTCTCAATATCGATGATACGGACCGAACTATCTGGATAATTGATCCTCTGGACGGCACTACCAACTTTGCCCATGGCCTTCCATTTTTTTGCGTTTCCATTGCCCTGTATGAAGAGAGACAGCCTGTACTTGGAGTTATCTATTGCCCAATACTTGACGAACTCTTTTATACGTATAAAGGCGAAGGTGCCTGGCTCAATGGCAAAAAACTGGCGGTTACTCAAACGGATTTTCTTATAAACTCGCTCATTGCCACAGGATTTCCCTATAACATCCATGACAAAATCGAGGATGTTATGTATCAGGTGCAAACAATTTTACCAAAAGTCAGAGACATACGCAGATGCGGTGCTGCAGCTATAGATCTGGCCTATCTTGCCTGTGGTCGCTTTGATGGATTATGGGAAATGGACCTGAAACCTTGGGATACAGCAGCTGGGATACTGTTGGTAGAAGAGGCTGGCGGCAGAATCAGCGATTTTACCGGCAAGCCCTTTTCACCCTTTTTCGATGAAATACTGGCGAGCAATGGTATTCTCCACGATAAGCTCCTTCCCTTTTTCAAGTGATGCCTCAGTCTGCAGGAAAGACAAACCCGCCAACATGGATAATCCACTGCCTGATGCTCATTGCTTCAGTGCTGGTTGCAACTTCATTTACCGTTGGTAAAGCAATTGCCAGCGGGCTTGATCCAGCCGTACTGACACTTCTTCGTTTTTCCCTGGCAGTGCTTCTTTTCTTTCCCTACGTGCGGAAAAAGTTTGACCTGACCAGGCCTTCCCTGGCTGCTTTCTTTCGTTATTCAATTATCTCCGGTGCCCTGGTGGGCTTTTTCTGGCTCATGTTTATTTCCCTGCAATACACAAGCGCCCTCAACACTGGCGTTATCTTTACTCTGGTTCCAGGGATATCAGGTGTTTACAGTGCAATTTTATTTAAAGAGCGGTTGGGTAAATACAGGCTGGGCGCCCTTGTTCTTGCCCTGATCGGCGCCCTGATTGTAATATTTCACGGAGATATTGATAAACTTTTGGCAATGCAGTTGAACTCTGGAGACCTGATATTTTTTGCCGGCTGCCTGCTCATGGCATTTTATACACCGCTTATCAAGTTACTCCACCGGGGCGAGCCCATGGCCATCATGACCTTCTGGGTTCTTGTGACTGGCTGCTGCTGGCTCTTGCTTCTATCAGGCTACAGGCTTTTTTCAATTCCCTGGCTGGATGTTGCACCCCAAATCTACGCTGGCATTATTTACCTGGCAATCTTTTGCACCATCATCACCTTTTTTCTCACAAAAATCTGCACCATGTATATCGGCCCAACCAGAGTTATGGCGTACAGTTATCTCTATCCCCCCCTGGTCATCCTGATTGACTGGGTCGCTGGTCATGCCCTCCCGCCAGCAATTACCCTGTTTGGGGTTTTCATCATTATCCCTTCTTTGGTAATTGTGCAGATGGGCGCAGGAAAATACAATAGTCAAACACCATAGAATCAAAAAAGCTATCTTTCTGCAGCAACTCTGTTGCGAAGAGTACCAATTGGCTCAATTCTCATCTCTACCAGGTCACCTGGCTTTAAGAATACTGGTGGTTTACGGACAAAGCCAACACCATCTGGCGTGCCAGTCATAATAATTGTTCCAGGTAAAAGACTTGTGCCACTTGAGAGATATTCGATAAGCTGAGCGACTGAAAAAAGCATATTCCTGGTCTGGCCTTTCTGCATTTGTTGACCATTTAAAAAGCATTCCAGTGATAAATCCTGCGGATCTTCAATTTCATCTGCAGTAAGCATTGCCGGTCCAAGCGGACAAAAAGTATCAAAACTTTTGCCACGTACCCATTGTCCTCCTCCAGCCTCTTTTTGCCATCTTCTGGCCGAGACGTCATTGCCGATTGTATAGCCGAAGACGTATCCAAGTGCATCCTCTGCCCTGACGTTTTTGGCAGCCCTCCCGATAATTACCACAAGTTCGGTCTCATAATCCACCTGCAGAGGATCAAGACAGGATTCCGGCAAAATGATAGCATCATCTGGGTGACAGATGGATCCAGGATTTTTCATAAAAAGGATGGGATATTTGGGTGGGGCTGCGCCAAATTCGTTTGCATGGAGAGTATAATTAAGGCCAATGCACAAAATGACAGTCGGCTCTAATGGGCAGAGAAGTTTTTTTACTGGCAGACAAATTTCCTCATCATTAAAGCCATTTATAATATTCCCGCTGAGCAGGTTTGCTTTAGAGCCGGAATAGTTATAACCATGGTGTACGCTGCCTTGATCGTCGACAAATCGAATAATTTTCATTGCTAAGAGTTTGGAATAATAAAAAATTTAAATGATAACAAAGTGTATTTTCCCAGGCCAAAAGTAAGATAATTTTTTATTACAGCGAGTTAAATATATCTTCTATCTCTCTTCAAATAAAGAAAAATTAGAATTCATCCAGGGTAATGATATTTAGCGGTTTACGCTAGAGCAGTACAGTCTATTAGATTGTTTTCAGATCCGATCTGACACTTTCTGTAATGCGACAGTATAAAATCTACATTCCAAGTGTTGAATATCAAGCTTCGACAAATTTGAGATAATAAGATTATAGAAATGGTAAACTTAGCGCTTTGTCTTTAAATCAAAGTCGGGATATAGTGGAAATATATTAACTCTGGCAGGTGGGGATTCGTTACGTCTACTGACCAGGAACCTTATCAGGAACCATCTACAGCTGGCATAAGTATGATATCAAAAAATCGGATATCACTCGCATATTGCATGATATCCAGTTTCTGTCTAATAATTTGTTTAGTGTCGAGGACTTAATCGTTTGAAATAACAATGCGTACTAAGTTAATCTGCGGTATTATTTTTTACTGAATGCTACTTTTAGAGGTCATCAAGTTATGAAAACCTTATTTGCAATTATCGTTATTTTCGCCTTTGTTCTCTCTTATATATTACTTAGAAAAAATAAAAACAAAACGTGCAAAATACCCAATATAACGAACGTACAAAAGTTTATATTTGGTGCTGAGCACAAAGCCATCCTAAACCTGTTCAAAAAATATAAAGGTAAACACTTATCAGCCGATGCTCTTCAAAATTCAACAAATATTGAATTTGCCAAAGTGTATGCAATTCTATCGGATCTGGTTGAACATGACTTATTAATACAATCAAACACGGACGGTCTTAGAGGTAATTGGTTATATATGCTCACAGATAATGGCAAAAAATATATACAAGAACACACTTAATCGGCTAGCCGGGGGGATTTCCCCCCAGCCCCCAGGTGAGTAGCCCAAAGGAACTTCCCCTTCAGGCTTTCTCAGAACCAGACGTGAATCTCTCGACTCATCCGGCTCCTATCGTTCAGCCGTTTTTAGACAAGACACGCCAATGAACAAAAATATCACGCTATGTTGTTTTTTATTTTTTTTGAAAAAAAGCCCATCATTTCGGTGGAGTTATATTTTTTTTGGTTCGCACCAACTTGATAAATTCAACCCTGTTAACTCGTGCCTGTCCCCTATGTGTCAGGATAGTTTTCGCCTGATCTTTTTAAGATTTAATGGGCGAATTGAGATGACACAATGCAAAAACGATATCCAAAAGAATTTATAGAATCAGTAATCAAAAAAATAATACCACTGAATCCGATAGCAGATTCTCAAATATATAGAGAAACTGAAGTTTCACGTGTTACACTCTATAAATAGAGAAAAGATTATCGAAACAGAGGAGGTGTAAATGAAAGTAACCATAAACGGAGAGATTCATAGCATCGGCAAACCTGGAATGACCATTACAGATCTGCTCGTAACAGAAAATGTTGAGAGTCCTGAAATGTTATCAGTCATGCTCAATAGGGAGGTGGTGGACAGAAGCCTTTATAACACCACTGTCATCCAGGAAAATGATGAAATTGACCTTCTTTATTTTATGGGTGGCGGCAGCATAGCATGAAAGGATTTGACGCCAGGGTGATTCATAGCCAAGAAAAATTCACATAAATCCGGGGACACAATGAAAGCGCCGGGATAAAAACGGCATAGAGTAGGGGATGAAAGAGCCCCACATGAAAGGAGTAACCAAACCATCATGGCCCCGAGTCATGTGCGGTCAGCCGGGAGGTTGGACGTGAAGCAGTTGACAGGGGAAGCGTAGGCCAGCCATTGAGCTCCGAAATCACCTATCCAGGGTGCCGACTGCGTATTGTGGTTGTGCGGAAAGCATGGGGTCAGGAAAGCATGGGGTCACCCATTAAAAGGCCCCTTGTCAAGGTATATAACTATCCATTAGGAAAAAATGACTTTTTTCCTTGCAAGGTTTTTAGTATTTCAGATAGCTGC
>CAMYOP010000197.1 GCA_947260045.1 uncultured Desulfobulbaceae bacterium | reverse complement strand
ATATAGTCGCGCGAGGCTCAAATGGTTTCTATAAATCCAGACAAATCAAAGCAGACCTCGAAGTCACCACCCCTGTGGAAACGGCGTTCAGTAAAAATTTTCGCAGGCGTTCTTCTCTTCACTCTTATTTTGTCTTTCTTAACTCCAATTGGAATTAAGCTCTATCTGCAAAAATGGCTCATTGAAAATGGTGCCGATTCTGCAACAATCGAGAAGGTGCATCTCAACCCTTTTACAGGAGTTGCGGCCTTAAAGGGGGTTGATGTTCAAAAAGACGGACGAACAGTTTTTGGAGACTCCAGTATTTTTGTAAATATTGGCTTGAGATTTCTTCTTGGCCGTGAGGCTTATTTACAAAAAGCAACACTCTCAGATCTGGTCATAGATATAGAACAGGACACTGACACCTTACGGGTAGGTTCATATTCAATCAGCTCTCGCGAAAAAGATGCTACCCCAGCCCAGCCCCTCAAAAAACAGGATGAAACTCTCCCATGGATCTTCCAGGCAAAAGAAATTGACCTCACCAATGTAAAAGTATTCTACAAGACTCCCGATCTTGATATCAAGCTGGCAATCGATACAGCCCACGTCGAACGTTTTAGCACAAATCCAGACGATAAAGATGGAAGACTCTTGCTGAAAGGAAACATAAACGGTGCCCCTGTTCACCTTGACCTGACCACTTTTCAAGTTTTTCCTGAAGTATCACTAGGGGGCACTGTAAACATTTCTGATTTCCAGCTAGACCTGCTTGCTCAATTCCTGGGCAAATACCTCAAACCTTTTAGCGGCACTGCTGCCATAGACGGCCTTGTTGATTTCAAAATGAATGAAACAGCAGATATACAGGTCGCTTACGATGGAACAATCTACCTTGACAAGGGCGATATCGCCGGCGACGGTTGGGCTACCAAAGGCACCGTAAACTGGAACGGTAAAGCCTCATTTTCCATGGACGAAAAGCTGATGGTTGTGGATACCGACGGTGAACTGAGGGCTCTGAAAGCCAGTTTTGATATGCCTGATCCTGTTATTGATATCGACAACTCAAATATTGGTATTCTTGGAAAAACAAAAGTCACAATTGGCGAGGAGGTCATCGTTGATTCTCAAGCCAGCCTGGATCTGGCTCCCACCACCTTTGCTATGGATATACTCAAAAGCTCCACTGGCGACGCTGACTGGCAAGGGAGTGTGCTGGTGGAAACAGGCACCCAAAGCAAGGGTTTACTTGTTCGCACTGATGGAAAACTCAGCATCGCAAAACCTTACTACGCCATGGAAATCGAAGCCAAACAGATGGAGGTAAGCAATGAAACCCTCCAATACGTTGGAAAAGCTCATTACTAGCGGGTTTAACATTATTTTCCCTGCCTGAAACTATCCAGATTTCCCAGGGAAAAATAAAAACCAAAGGCATATCAGAGGTGATTATTGGTCAGGACGTAACGGTAAAATACGATGGTGAGATTACATTTGATGAAACCAAAGTCGATTTGCCAGAAATTTCGATGGGTGACCAGCAGACTAGCTGGTCAGGGGCTCTGGCCTATGGTGTCGGCGAAAAAGATCAATCCATAATGCTTAAAGGTACACTTGCTGCAAAAGATATCTTCACCGATCTTGAAAAATCAGAACACCATTTACGCCAGGGTTTATTTGCAAGCGAACTTGATTTTCAATTAAAAATTTCAGATAGTTTACTTTTAGATGGCACCATCAATGGCCGGGCCGAAAAGCTTGTTATCAGTGAAGGAGAATCCCCTCTTTTGAACCTTGCTGAAATATCGCTGGTGAATCTTGCCGGTGACGGCTCCGGTAAGGCCATAATTGATGCAATTGACCTTGTTAAGTTCTCTATACCCTCCTCCGAGAAAATTCCTGTAAGCGTAAACGCTCCAGCTATCCGGCTGACAAAGGTCATCAGTCCTGATCTTGCAAGTGGAAAAGCAGAGCGCCTCAGCATTACAGACACAACTATAATTGATGGCAAGAAGCCGGTGGCTCATTTAAAAACACTTACTGCAGCGGACATCGGATACTCCACGGATACAGGACTAACTATAAACTCCATCGATCTCCATTCACTTTCCGGTGAAATACGACTGGAAAAACAAGAAGAAAAAGCTACCAGTAAAAAACAACAGGATAAAGCAAAAGCCTCAGTTGCGAGCAGCAGCGAGCAGGATGAGCCATCCGGGCTCCCTCTAAAAATTGATAAGATATTTATGACAGGGAAAAACGGTGTAAAATTTACCGATGATTCGCTGGCCGAGCCATTTAATACTGAGCTTACTATTAAGTCCTTGCAGGTAAATGATATTGACTTCAATCAACCAAATCATCCATTTTCATATTCCCTGACAGGAGATTTTGATAAATATTCTCTACTCAAAATTAATGGAAATTGTGCTCCACTTGCAAAATCACTGGTTATAAACCAGCAGACCAGTCTTCAAAATATTTCTATGCCTAAAATTTCTCCCTACGTCATAGAGGTACTGGGCGAATACTTCACTGAAGGGCAACTTGACTACAGCTCTGACCTGAAAATCGAAAATAACAAGTTTAATGCCAATATGAACCTGCTGCTCAAAGACTTCAACACAGAAGCAATAGAAGGTGAGCTTGCATCGAAACTTGATAATCAACTGCCCGTTCCTCTTGACCTGGCATTTACATTGCTCTCTGACAGCAAAGGAACTGTTGATCTGGATATTCCTATTAGTGGTGACCTCTCTGATATAAACGTCGGCCTGAGCGACATTATTGTTACGGCTCTATCTAAAAGTATTACCAACGCGGTCACTCCATATCTTGCCTACACCTTTCTCGGCCCAACCGGAGCACTGATCTTTGCCGGAGCCAAGATGGGGCAGGCCCTGCTTGATACAGATCTGCCAAATATTGAATATGATTCCGGCACTACAGAACTCAGTAGCGCCCATGATGAAATCCTGCTTATGGTCGGTAAAACCATAGCTGAAGACCAAGAAAAAACATATTCTATCTGTGCCAAGGTGACTATGGCAGAACTTGGAAAAATGAATAAAGAAAACCAGAAGCCTCAATTTAAACTCGATGAGGCTGATCGTAAGACTCTTTTTGAACTTGGCGACTCGCGATCACAGGCTGTAAAAAATTACCTGCTTGCTCATTTTGAAATAAAAGAAGAAAGGTTGCTCATCTGCAGTCCTGGAATGGATTTTAGCAATGACGGCATACCAAGAGTTGAGTTTAAAAAATAAAGCTCTCTCCCTGCACAAGTCAGTTAGCAAAAAATGAGGGGAAGTGTAAACGCAGAACCCTTTACCTCTCCCTCTCCAATAAATAAATCAAGTTAACAAGAGGTAACGATTATGGCGAGATCATGTTTCAAAATTGGTATTTGGCTACCAGCTATACTGATTTGTATATTCATAACAAGTGCCGCCTACGCAAAAGAAAAAGATATAAACATCTGCAGCCTCGTATCGGCTGAGCAGTTGGCGGGAATATATAAAAAGAAGCTTTTTCCGACCGAGCAGCGACGGAGTTGTTTCTGGAGCGAAGAGCCTGGTACTATGGCCTACCTCCAGATTGGTTATCACAAATATAAAAAAGATTTGAGGGAATACTTCCACAAGGAATTGCCTTCTCATGTAAAACTGGTGAAAATTAAAGACCTCGGTGACGATGGTTTATATGGAATCACAGGAGATCACCTTGAAGTTGTTGTTATTAAAAAGAAGAAGCTGGTATTAAAGAGCTCGGTAACTTTTTTAGACATTGAGCCAAACAGTGAACAACACAAACAACTTTGGGATATTTACCGTACCATTTTAAAGGAGCTATAGTTTTCAAGGTTTTTTAAAGCTGATAGCATGGCAGCATTTCTGAGTAGATTAGTACAAAATTATATCAGTCTTTAGGATACTGAAAATGTTTACACGTCGGTTCTCTGGACTTTGGGGAATTATCTCCTTTACTATAATGGCGGTAGTGGTTGTGAGTATTCTGGTACTGCTGGAATTACCTTCCATTGTCATTTGGTGTGGCAGCCTGTTTGCAGGCGGCCTCTTGTTTTTACAGGTGATCTCAGCTCTCAGAGGTTCAGCCAAGCGCTCTCAAGAGTTCTCAGCCTTTGAGCACAACAAACTGGGAGATCCTGTAACAGAAGAATTCCAGCCGCCTTACAATCGTTCATTGCCCTTTGATTCCACTGAAACAGTGCTGGCTTGGTGCGCGCCTGTAATGCAGGTGAATAGTTTAGCTGACTTATTCAAGGTAGGCTCATGGGGATTTTTAGGGAAGGGTAAAACAACCAATGCAGAAAATGCACTTCTGCTTACTCAAAAAAGACTGCTTTTTTTGATGATTGGTCCTGATTCGCTCAAACGGTATAGTTCAAGCCCCAAAGTGACCAGCCTCTTGGAGACTCTTCCCGGAGACGCTTCCGCCAAACGACGAATGCTCTGGCAGATGGGCGCAAGCGAGGTACATGATGCACTGGCTGGCTTAATAGCAAAAGAAAACCTTGAGCACTTGGCCCAAACACATTACAGCTTCAGTATTCCCTTAAACGATATTAGTTCTGTGACTCCTTCACCTCATAATCGTATATTAAAAATACAAAGAGATGGGGTTACTTTACAATATTGCTTCAAAACCAAGGAAGAGTTGACCAGTCTTACAGATAAACTGGCTAAATTGGGCCTATTAACTGACTTTCAAAAAAAAACATAATCTATTCGTACAGGCCTAAAACTCTAAAAACAGCCCATACAGAAAGCTTTCCAAAAAATGGAATAGAGTTTACAAAAGAATATTTCGTTAAACTTCAAACATGTATTAAAATACGAGAAAAAAGTAGAAAAGGCTAATGAGATGAAGCTTTCCAGATATGACAAAGTAGGAATTCTAAATAATATCCACGGGGCTATCTTTATTTGCTCAGGCGCCTATCTGGCCATTCACTATATCCAGGAATACCCTGATCCACAACTCCACTGGGCTGCCGCTGGCCCATTGCTATACTGTTTAGTATACTATCTCTTCTTTTCAAAAAATTAATTTGGCCACCGAGAAAACAAACTATTGCAAATTATTCGGTGCCAACTCAGCACACCAGGAACTTAAACACACTCCACCACAATTCTCCTTTAAATTTGCCTATCCATTTGGAAACTGTCGACAATATTCGTATAGCGTCATACTGGCTGCAGTTGCTGCGTTAAAGCTATGAGGAAGGCCATATACTGGGATTTCGACCACATCGTCTAATATATCAAGAATATCTGCTGTTAAGCCAGTGCGTTCGTTACCCACAACCAGAGCAGTACGTCGTGAAAACTGATAAGCGTGCATGCTCGTTGAATTGGTGGTCTGTTCAAGACCTACCAGGCGATAACCGTCCTTTCGCAACTTTTGGAGTACTGGTTTCAGTGTTCTATGAATTGAGACCTCTAATTCAGAAACACCATCCCGAGCAATTTTTGAAATAAGGCTGGCATTACCGATTAAAATAAGTCGCTCAATGGCACAGGCACTTGCCGTTCGGGCTATGCTTGAAACATTCACGTTACTACGCATAGGGGCGCACGCCACAACAAGCTCGCGTGGACGTGTTAGCCTGGATTCACCTTTGTGACGTTGGTGGACAAATTGGCTCATTTGGGAGTCTCTTCCCTGGAAGCTTCTCCAACTGTATCTTCTGCATAAAACACCCGATCGAGATATAGACCAGATGCTGGTGCTGTTCCTGGAGAAGCCTTGCGATCTTTTGATTCAAGAATATGACGGAGTTTGTCACGAGTGTAACGGCCTTCTCCGACCTTTACAATTGCACGAACAATATTGCGCACCATTTTATATAAAAAGCCATCTGCCGTGATTTCGAAGGTTATAGTTGGCAAGTTATGTGTGAGCACAGCTTCGGTCACAGTACGGCGTGTTACCTTTTGCTTGAAGTTAGGTCGCGTTGCAAACGAGGAAAAATCGTGCTCACCCACAAAGATCGAACAAGCGTCCTTCATCGCCTCCAGGTCAAGAGGCTCTTTTATGTACCATACGCGTCCATGCCGGTCTGCTGGCAGCTTATGGTCATTCCAGATAACATACCGATAACGTTTGGCAATGGCAGAATTACAGGCATGAAAATCAGGCGATGTGCTGCTCATTTCAACGATACGCACTTCGGCTGGTAAAAAATCATTTAGCTTTTTCTTGGCAGCTTCGGGCTCCAAGCCAATAGGTAGTTGAAGGTTCGCCACCTGGCCTAGAGCATGGGCTCCACGATCGGTACGACCTGAACCTTGCACCGGCACATGGACATTAAACGCCTGCTCCACTGCCTCCTCAAGAGCATACTGAACAGTCGGCTTATTGCCATGTCGCTGCCAGCCAAAAAAATTCTGCCCATCATAGGAAACAGTCATTTTATAGTTGGACAAAGGAGAATTTGAATGAGACATAGGTAAACCAGAATCTCTTTTAGGTTTGTTATTAACAACAGCTTGCTATTTTTTTGAACAACCCTGTGCAAACTGTCCGATTATTAAACTTTCAGTTGTGTTTTACCTGCCAGCAGTTGCCTCCAATAAGTGCGCCTGGAACAACTTGAATTTGAATCCAGAACATAGAGGTGCTGGATCACCCAATCAACCTGACTACTTGCGTATAACCGACAAACAGGCAGCAGCAAATATGCCAAAGCCGACAATAAGGACCGAATATATGGCAATAACCCTTAAAAGGGAATACTTCCTTAGCATAACTGCATGCCCTGGCTGTTTCGGGTCGTAATAAACCTCTACCTTGGAACAGTCGGGATAGCTGCACGGCTTACCGATTCCCAGCTTATCCTCTGTGAAACTCCATGCTTTTTTTTCATTACTGAAGG
>CAMYOP010000196.1 GCA_947260045.1 uncultured Desulfobulbaceae bacterium | reverse complement strand
TTTATCAGAGAAGCACCCTACGTTCCCAGTGTGCAGCAGTTTCCTCTTACCAAGGCAGCGCCTCTAGGCATACATGCCCACCCCAGCGTCAGACTGTTTCTTTACCCCTGTATTGCCAGCTATGTTGGTGGTGATATTGTCTCGGGTGTTCATGCCTGCCAGATGGCAAAATCAGACAGTATCAGTCTCTTTATTGATATCGGCACTAATGGCGAAATTGTGGTGGGCAACGGTGACTGGATGGTCTGTGCTGCCTGTTCTGCCGGACCTGCTTTTGAAGGTGGAGGTATTAAATATGGGATGCGAGCGTCAAGCGGAGCCATAGAGAACTTCCACATCCACCCGGAAACCCTGGATCCGATGATTGTGACCATAGGTCGAATAAAACCAAGTGGTATCTGTGGCTCCGGCCTGATTTCCATTGTCTCTGAACTCCTTGAGGCAAAAGTTATTGACCAGCAGGGTAAATTCAACCAATCCCTTGATCATGCACGCATAAGAAACGGAGCCGATGGCTGGGAATATGTACTTGCCTGGGGACAGGACTCCCTTATAGGTGACGATATCGTTATCACAGAAGTGGATTTGGACAATCTGATGCGGGCCAAAGGAGCAATGTATGCCGGGTATCAGACTCTGCTTGATTCCGTCGGTCTTACATTTTCCGATCTGGACAGAGTCATTATGGCAGGTAACTTTGGTGCCTATATCGATCTTGAGCGAGCAATCAATATTGGCCTTCTTCCTGATGTGGATCGCGAGATGTTTTTCTATCTCGGCAATGATTTCTCCAGAGTTCAGGTCAATAAGAACACCGCTACAGGTTGTTGTGCCGATATCTACAGCCAAACCGTACAGCCTGTTGGTAGTGTCTCCTGGTTCAATATCAATGATACGATCGGGTTCCTCTTGCTTTTTGCCATGCAGCATGAGCAGGGTGACCTTCCAGTCAGATTCACGCAGGGTAAAAGGAAGTTCTTTGATCAACTCTGGATGATCGTAGCTCGGTTCCGGACTGTCGGGCTTGATATTTCGCAATGTCCGCATGACCCTGGCCATATCGGAGATATTATCATCCATTGTAGGCGGATCAAGCTCAATGTAAATTTTTGTGACAGGAGGATTTACATCCCATTTACCAACCAGTGAATCAAGCGACTTGGCCGAGATGGTCCGAGTTGTTTTGGGTTTACGTTTAAGGGCTTTGCCGCCGGCTTTGGTCTTTTCAGGAACTGTTATGACAAGATCTGACTCTACATGGGCCTTACAGGCAAGGCGAATACCCTGATTCCACTCTTCCTGTTTCAGGGTAGCTTTTTCCGCCCGAACCTCTCCCTGGTCGATTTTAATGATACATTTGCCGCAGACGCCATCGCCCCCGCAATAGGCATGAACATAGACGCCTGCGTCGGCCGCAACGGTGAGTAAATTCTCGCCCTTCTCAACAGAGACGGTTATGTTATCGGGTTGAAACAAAACAGAATGTTTCATGGTGGCTCCAGGTATCTATTTGAAATGAAAGTAAAATTTATGTGTATGAATGTTACTTTATAGCATGTTTCGGGCTTTAATTCAACGAGGGATGATTGATGGTCAGTACAGGTAATGGGTCAAAAATAAAGAAAAAATGGCTCAGGGTGAGTATGAATTGTTCCAGTGCAATGGTTGAGCCGGTCTCCGATCTTCTCGCTCGTTTAAGTCAGGTGGGTACAGAAATGAGCACGGCAAACAAAGATGTCATGGTGACATCCTATTTTGCCCTGGAAGAGAAAGCCAAGGACCGCGAAGAACTTAGCATTGCTGTGAGTGTTATTAAAAAGATGGTGCAGGATGAGCTTGAACAGCTTTCTGTTATTTTTAAACAGGAATTGGAGCAAGCCAGCTATGAAATAATTGAGGAACAAGACTGGTCAAATACCTGGAAAGAATTTTTCACAACAACAGAAATTGCTCCTGGGGTAATTATTAAACCCTCCTGGGAACAATATGAACTTAAGAAGGGAGAAGTGTTGCTTGAGCTGGATCCTGGCATGGCCTTTGGTACAGGCCAGCATGCATCCACCAAGATGGCCCTTGGCCACATTCAGGCCAGTTATCAAGGTCAGGCGGGCAATACTCTTAAAAAAGTTCTCGACGTGGGAACAGGCACAGGAATCTTAGCCATGGGGGCGGCACTGCTTGGTGCCGAAGAAGTTCTTGCCATAGATAATGATCCTGAGGCTGTTGAGGCTGCTGAGGAGAACGTCAGAAAAAACAGCCTTGAAACAAAGGTGTATGTTTCCGGTAGGGATCTTATGGACCTTACTGGTCCATTTGATATGATCTGTGCCAATATCGTCCATGATGTCCTGGTGGAAATGGCACCGACTTTTAAAAAAATAACACGTCCGGAAGCTGTGATAGTATTGGCAGGGATTTTGGCAGGAGATCAGGAGAAAAATATTATACGGGTGTATGCTGAGCTCGGCATGTCGCTGAAGGCAAGCACCTATCAGGAAGAGTGGGTTGCCCTTTGCCTGCAGCGTAACTCGTTATAACAATTACAGCTTATATATAAAATATTTGGATACGATGATTAATTCTCTTTGGACAGCCATAATGGGCTGTCACCTGCAGCGTTTAGGAATAATTCGTTTGTTAATCGGCGTTGTGATGATGTATTTGACCATTCCGGTTTTTTTATTGATCCACGGGGCAGTTGTGGTGCTCATGCTCAAATGGATGATCTTTCCTCTGCTTGGAATTGTGCATATACGGACGAAAAATTACATCGTTATTGATCGCTATAAGGTTCAGGGGCTGTCGGGGCTTGATACCTTTAATTGTTTATTTTGTGGCTGGGTAAACGGTGTCTGCACCTTCCTTAATGCAGCCGTTGATACCATCAGTGAAAATCCCAGGCAGCTCGGTATGGTGTCAAAAATTTTTCTTTTTATCCTGCTTGCAATCTATACGCTCAACTCCTTGGTGATTCAGACCTTGCTGCATATTTCCTATAATGCTTTCATCGCTCTACCCCATGGTTTGAAAACGGTTTCCTATCTGGATGTTATACGTGAGGTGCGAAGTGATAAGGGCTATGCTCGTAACCATAAATCCCTGGCAAAGCAATTTATCATCTATCAAAAGATCACCTGGAAGGCTCTCAATTACGCCCTGGAACAGATTGAATGCGCCTGGTGCCCCATCAAACATTTTGAAACCATGGAATCAGTTGTTTACCCGGCTCACCACAAATTATTTTTTGAACCAGATCAGGTTGAAGAGTTAAAAGAGTTTTTGAAGGAACACGGGACAGTGCACGGTAAAAGGTGATAATTGCTGCTAATGGGAAGTGATGCGAGTGAGTCTATCTGTTGACAACAGCCTTTACCTCAAGAATTGTACTGCCGGAATTTGCTGAGCCAGGTGAAAGGATTGCACCGTAGAGTTCACTTTGTTGTTGTGAGCTCCCAGCCAGCGCAACCCATGTGCCGCTGGGTATTGTTACTGTGCTTGCAGCTTCGATAAAGTTAATGACCTTGTCACTTGCAAAGGAGATGCGTGGTGTCAGAGTTAATTCCACATTATTTCCATAGACAACTGGCCTAACCGCAAAACCAGTATCGATGTGTTTATAATCGGTGTACCAGCCATAACCAAAACCATTGCGCCTGCATAAGCTGATCCAGTAACTGCTAAAGGGTATTTTTTTTCTGATGCGAAGAAAGGCGCTTGCTCCCGATTGGGCTCGCAGCATAAGTTGTTTTTCTTGATCAATATTTTTTCTGCTTGACCATTTTCTTCCAGGTTTTGCATTGGTGATTCTTTTGTCGGTGGAAAGAGCGCGGCTCTTTTTTTTTCCCAGTTGGCGGGAGCGGACATAGACCATGATATGGGGGACCTTAATATCAAGTTGCTCCAGTATCTTTTCGATCTGTTTTATTTGCTCAGGGGTATCGATGACCAGGACAGCATTACTGACAGTATCGGCCGATGCTCTTCCCTTTTTTGATAAGCTGTTCCGGACAAGGGGGAGAATTTCTCGAACAGAACGGTGTTTAACTTTGAATAGACGAAATACCGGTTTTGCCTCTGGCGCAGGCTTTTTGTTTTCTTTTAAGGTGGCAGATTGGGAGGGGAAGCAGACAAGTATTTGGATAATGAAGAAAAGTAGCAAAAATTGGCTGGGAAGCGGCAATCTTTTTTCCATGCACACATTGTAGCATTCGCACAATCGCCATTCAAGGAAATTACTTATGTTTGTCTACATGCATCATTTTGTTGAAGTAGATACCCTGATTGGTTATACCATGATGTGGTGTAAAAAGAGTGTTGCTCAAAAAGAATCCACTCGTTGGAAAAGAGAGTAGCAAAGCAGTATCGAGAGCCGATATTGAATGTTCTGATGTTCCCAGAGAACAAGCTAAGGAGAAGACATGGTAGCGTACGAAGAACTTTTCAGGGAGAGTATTGATAATCCTGAAACCTTCTGGGCTGAGGCAGCCGCAGAAATTGATTGGAATAAAAAATGGGATATGGTGCTGGATAGCTCCAAGCCTCCTTTTTACAGGTGGTTTCGGGGTGGAGAATTAAATACTTGTTATAATGCCGTTGACCGCCATGTGAAAAATGGTCGCGGCGATCAGGCTGCTATTATATTTGATAGCCCTGTTACCGATACCAAAAAAACAATTACCTATGCAGAGCTGTTGGAGCAGGTTTCTATATTTGCCGGGGCGCTTCGTAATGAGGGCGTGGAAAAAGGTGATACGGTTATCATCTATATGCCCATGGTGCCCGAAGCATTGGTCGCAATGTTGGCCTGTGCCAGGCTCGGTGCAGTGCATTCCGTTGTCTTTGGTGGATTTGCTGCCCATGAGCTGGCAATTCGCATTGATCATGCCCAGCCAAAAGCCATCATAATCGCCTCTGGTGCCATTGAAGGCAAAAAAACGTTGGGTTATAAACCACTTGTGGACTCAGCCATTGAGCAGTCTGACCATAAACCTGAAAAATGTATCATTTTTCAACGTGATTTTCTTCAGTCGGAAATAAGTAATGAAGGTGATAGGGTCTGGCAGGAGATTGTAAAGGAAGCCAAACCAGTTGATTGTGTGCCAGTTAAAGCGACAGATCCACTCTATATTTTATATACGTCCGGTACTACAGGCATGCCTAAAGGCGTTATGCGCGATAACGGTGGACATTGTGTTGCGCTCAACTGGACCATGAAAAATATTTATAATGTTGAGGCTGGAGATGTTTTTTGGGCAGCCTCTGATGTTGGCTGGGTTGTCGGCCATTCATACATTGTCTATGGCCCATTATTAAAAGGCTGTACTACCGTTGTCTATGAAGGAAAACCCATCGGTACTCCTGATGCCGGTGCTTTCTGGCGCATGATTTCCGAACACAATATCAAGGTCCTTTTCACAGCACCTACAGCCTTTCGCGCCATCAAAAAGGTAGATCCAAATGGTGATTTTTTGGGCAAATATGACCTGAGTGGTTTTAAGACCCTTTTTCTGGCAGGTGAGCGTCTGGACACAGACACGTATCACTGGG
>CAMYOP010000195.1 GCA_947260045.1 uncultured Desulfobulbaceae bacterium | reverse complement strand
TTATTGTGAATTTAACTGTACCCTGTGCGGTCAGGTCTGTCCCACTGGAGCTATCAAACAAATAGATCTTCCAGAGAAACAGATCTTTAAAATCGGCCATGCCTTTTTTGATAAAAACATGTGCCTGCCCCATGCCAAGGGAATTCCATGTATTGTCTGCGAGGAACATTGTCCAACTCCAGAGAAAGCCATAAAGTTTAGAGTGGGAACCATGCTCAATGACAAGGGGGAGGAGATTACTGTTCAACAGCCGTATATAGTTGACAGTCTTTGTATCGGGTGTGGGATTTGTGAAACAAAATGCCCTGTTCCTGGGGAAAGCGCTGTGCGTGTTACCAGTGCTGGCGAAACCCGTGATCCTCACAATGTCTTACCAACATCTCCAGATCAGGATTTCGGGAATTCAAGCTATTAACCAGGCTGCTGTCAGCTATACTCTCTGGTTTTATGAAAATCTATGTCTGGAAAACGTTCTTTTGCGTTTGTCAGCCACCATTCTCCAGGTGTGAGGTAGGCAAGGTGCCCCTCTGCATCAATTGCAATGTTTGCCTGATTTCCATTTTTAAACTCTTCCAGCTTTTTCTTATCCTCACATGTTACCCACCTGGCAAGTGAGTATTCAACCGCTTCATAAATAGCATCAACGTTATACTCAGCTTTCAGGCGGGCCATTGTAACATCAAACTGCAGAACACCGACTGCACCCAGAATATAATCACTGCCGAGAATTGGCCGAAAAAGCTGCACTGCCCCTTCTTCAGCCATCTGTTCGAGTCCTTTATGCAACTGTTTTGTTTTAAGAGGATTTTTAAGAATTACTCGACGAAAATGTTCAGGCGCAAAATTTGGGATACCAGTAAATTTCAATTCTTCTTTATCTGTAAAGGTATCACCAATCTTGATTGTACCATGATTATGAATACCTATGATATCACCTGGATATGCCTCTTCCACGTTCGCTCGATCCTGAGCCATAAAGATGGTGGCATTTGCCAGTGAAATATCTTTGCCAATGCGATGATGCCTGACCTTCATTCCACGATTAAACTTCCCCGAACAGATTCTAAAAAAGGCTATGCGGTCCCTATGAGCTGGATTCATATTTGCCTGTATTTTAAAGGTAAATCCGGAAAAAGAACTTTCTTCAGGCTTCACTGAACGCATGGTGGTTTCTCTTGGACCAGGGGCTGGGGCTAGTTCACAAAAAGCATCTAATAGTTCCTTAACGCCAAAATTATTGATGGCACTGCCAAAAAATACTGGGGTCTGACTCGCTTTGAGATATTCCTCAAATTCAAAGGGGTTTGCCGCACCTTCCAAAAGCTCAATATCCTCTCTGAGCTTTTCTGCATCTATTCCCAGTAGTTTGTCCAATTCAGGATCATTTATATCTTTAACCACGATGGTGTCCTGGGGACGAGAAGATTGACTCGGTGTAAACAACTGAATTTCTTTGCGGTAGAGGTTGTAAACCCCTTTAAATCCTTTGCCCATGCCAATTGGCCAGGAAAGAGGAGCACATTCTATCTGCAACATCTCTTCTATCTCTGCCATGATATCAAGAGGCTCGAGCCCTTCCCTGTCTAACTTGTTAATAAAAGTTATAACCGGGGTGTTTCGCATACGGCAGACTTCCATCAACTTACGGGTTTGAGCCTCAACGCCTTTGGCACTGTCTATAACCATAAGTGCAGAGTCCACTGCGGTTAGAACCCTGTAGGTATCCTCAGAAAAATCCTGATGGCCTGGGGTATCGAGCAGGTTTATTTCATAATCATCATAATTAAATTTCATGACAGAACTGGTCACGGAAATCCCACGTTCCTGTTCAATGGACATCCAGTCACTTACTGCATGATTACTCGTCTTTCTGGATTTGACAGCACCAGCCATCTGGATGGCGCCACCAAAAAGCAATAATTTTTCGGTCAATGTTGTTTTACCAGCATCTGGATGGCTGATAATGCCAAAGGTACGGCGTCGTGCTATTTCTTCTTGATACTTCAAATTCAAATTTGGGACCTCAAGGTAAGGAAAAATCAGATACTTAAATTGATTTACAATTTTGGAAAAAGATATGGGAGTCAGCCCGTAGAAACGGTGAGATATACACCAATTACTGTAATCTGTCCAGAGACTTTCAACTTTTCTTTACTGGAACAATCCACTAACCATTGATAACACTTCATTTATCATCAAATTACAGAGAGTTAAAATTGCATCTTTTAATCACCTAAACAAGGCGCAGAAAGATGTGTTTTCAAGTATTACGAGAATTTCAATTGAAATATCAGGGGTAAACTTGACATGGGTAAAATGAGAAGGTATCCAAATATTATATGGTTTTTTAATAAAGCACTGGATTTTGTTGTCTAACGGTGTCTCTTAATTGGTAAAAAGTATTCTTTATCCTGGTACAAAAGCACAGGGAAAAATGGTGCTCAAAACCAGCAAAAACTTAAGGATCAAACACGTTGAAAGATAATCTGAAATATCTTTTTCTTACCTCCTTTATTATTTCTATTATCTACCCACTGATATTTATCTACATAATCTTTCCTGGATTCAACACATTACTGATCGAAAACAACGAAGTTGAAGCTAAGCGCCTGGCAAGCCACCTTGCTACCTTTGTGATTTCTAGAGATAATACACTCCTTGACCCTTCAAGCTATGCTGAGGAATTTGCAACCCTGAAAAATGTCTTCCAGCTTGAAAAAATAAATATATTTGCAGCAGATGGCACAACGATTCACTCAACTGATGCAAAGGCTATAGGCAAGGTAAATACCCATGATTATTTCCACACCATTGTCGCGGCAGGTAGTGTTTTCTCAAACATAGTAAAAAAAGATTCAAAATCACAGGAAGGACAAACCCTTACAAGAGATGTAGTAGAGGTCTATGCTCCGATAATGGCTGATGGCCTTTTTATTGGTGCTTTTGAAATTTATTATGACATCACCGATGAGCAAGAAAGGCTCGATACTACCGTCTCGCGTTTTTCTGTAGTTCCTGTTGCCCTAATGGTTACCTTTCTCTTTATTGTCTCATTTATCCTCTCTTCAGGGGATCGAGCCAAAAAAGATGTCGCAGAAAGCATATCAAGAAAACGCCTCATTTCACCAAACATTATCTTATTTTTCTTTGTTCTTACTATTTTTAGCAGTGAAATCGTAGTGATGCATTTGGTGAAGAGCTTTCCTGTTCATTCAATACTCCAGGAAGCGCTTCTCAATGGTTCTCTTCTGGTTATGTTTATGGCCCCTGCCCTTTACATCCTTTTAGTTCGTCCTCTTGGCATCCAGATCCAACAGCGAAAAAATGTGGAATTAAATTTAAAAAAAGCACAAAAAAATCTTGAAAAAGAAGTTGCTAATAGGACTGCCCAATTAATTGAGACAAATGAACAACTACGTTTTGAGATTATTGAAAGAGAAAGTGTCGAAGAGGCGCTCAAGCTTGATGAAGAAAGATTGGCAGCCCTGCTCTCTTTGACCCAGCTTGAAATAGAAGAAGAAAAGGAGCTGACAGATTTTGCTTTGGAAGAAGGCGTACGACTTACCAGTAGCTTGGTGGGCTATCTTCATTTTTTTGATGAAAGTGAATCCACCACGCAAATGGTTTCATGGTCATCAGACACATTCAAACAATGTGATATTCCCAATGGTTTACACAAAAACTTACAAGAGGCTGGTATCTGGGCTGAAAGTGCTCGTAACCATATACCAGTTATACATAATAATTATGAAGAAATTGAATTTGCCAAAGGGCTTCCCAAGGGGCATATACCAATAAAGAAGCACTTGAGCATCCCTATAAAAGACGGGGATACCATAATCGGTGTGGCTGGCGTTGGAAATAAAGAAGAAAATTACAACCAGTCTGATGCGCAACAGCTCTCTCTTCTTATGAATGCCATGTGGAAAACACTGAAAGAAAGGAGAGCTGAAGAAGAGTTACGTCGTGCCAAAGATAATGCAGAGGCTGCCAACAAGGCAAAAAGTGAATTTCTGGCAAACATGAGTCATGAAATACGAACCCCTTTGAATGCAATTATTGGCATGGCCGACCTCCTCAAAGAAACCGATCTTACTGGAGAGCAGAAAAATTTTGTTAAGATTTTTGAAACAAACAGTGAATCATTACTTCATATAATCAATGAGATAATAGATCTCTCCAAAGTAGAAGCTGGTAAAGTAGAACTTGAGACAGTCGGGTTTAATCTCTTGACACTCATTGAAAAAATTTGTGGTCTCATGGCCCTTGGTGCACACGAAAAAAATCTGGAACTTCATATAGATATTGCTGATGATATACCCGAAATACTTAATGGTGATCCCGAGCGAATCCGTCAGATACTGACAAATTTAATCAGTAATGCAATAAAGTTTACCTCCAAAGGTGAGATAGTTGTTGGATGTAAACTGGCTGGTGACAGTAAAAAAGGATCCGGGGAAGTCAAACTGCTGTTTTCAGTTTCAGATACTGGTATTGGTATCCAAGCCAAAAAGCAAAAAACAATTTTTGAAGTATTTACCCAGGCAGACTCGTCGACAACTCGAAAATATGGCGGCACAGGTCTTGGTCTGACCATTGCCAGAAGAATTGTCAAATTAATGCAGGGGCAAATGTGGGTAGAAAGCCAGGAGAATATCGGAAGTACTTTTTACTTTACAGCCGTTTTACAAGAATCTGTAATCAGTTCTTTACCTGATGATTCTTCTCTTTATTCACTGAAAGGCCACAGAGCTCTTATTATAGACGATAATCAAACCAATCGTTTGATCATCAGCAAAATGCTCTCTCAATGGAAAATGGAAATCGTCGAAGCGCATGATGGGCCATCAGGTATTCAAGCGGCACTTGCTGCTGAACAAAATGATAAACCTTTTCACTTAATCCTGCTTGATTGCCGTATGCCAGGGATGGATGGTTTTGAAACAGGTCAAATTATCAAGGAAAACTCTCATTCACATTATACATCGGTAATGATGCTCACTTCAGATGAGAGGCGTCAAACGCCAACCCGATATGAATCAGCTGGTATCTCTGTAAAACTTGTAAAACCAATCAGGCGTAACGAATTATACTCAGCTATAAAAAGCTCTCTTTTCCAAACGGAGAAAAAAAACCACCAACCAATTGAAATAGCGCAAAAAATCGACCTGCCCAAGGAGCCTGTCAAGGTACTGGTTGCTGAAGATTATGGTCACAACCGAGTTATCATTGAACAATTCCTGAAAAATTCTCCTTTTATGGCCGATATTACCACCAATGGTGCCCTGGCTGTGGAAAAATTCAGGAGCGGATCCTATGACCTTATTCTCATGGATATGCAGATGCCAGTCATGGATGGTTACACTGCCACTGCAAAAATCCGCGAATTAGAAAAAGAAAATAAATTACCCCATATACCCATTATTGCCCTGACAGCCCATGCCCTAAAAGAAGAGGTAGAAAAAAGCCTTACAGCTGGTTGTGACGAGCACATTTCAAAACCGATTAAAAAGTAATCATCCTGTAGTTGTCCTTGACAAGGATTTTGCTGAACTGATTCCAATCTTTCTCGATGATTTAAAAAGAGATGTTGAGACTATTACCACTTCCTTAGCTGTTCACGATTATGCTACAATTAAAAGAACAAGCCATGCCATAAGAGGCGCCGGTGGTGGCTATGGCTTAAATTATATTACGGAAGTTACTCAATCACTTGAACGCGCCGCAATCGCAGAAGATAGAGCATCACTCCAAAAATGGCTGCAAGAATTCAGGCAATATGTCTATACTGTTGAAATCAAATATGAATAATCGACCTCTGGATCAGGACAGATGTTCAATTTCAGTGAACTTCAGGTATTAAATTTACGAATAAAAAAAATCTCTAAAAAAAACGCTTATGTCAAAAGGAAGCTCAGACACGTCACATATGAATATTTTAATCGTTGATGATTCTGCCCACGTCCATGCCCAGCTGAAAATATTTCTGGCAAACGATGGCTACGGTGACCTTATCGCAGCTAATACCCCTGAAAAGGCGTTCGAACTTTTGGGAATCGGAACAGCTGAATCAAATGAGAAAAAAATTGACCTTATTCTCATGGACATCGAAATGGAGGGGATTGACGGCATTGAAGCAACCAAGCGTATCAGTTCACAATCTGATCTCAAAGATATACCAATTATCATGGTAACAGCTGATACTTCTTCTGCAAGTCTTCAATCTGCATTTGATGCAGGAGCCGTAGATTACATCACAAAACCGATTCGGAAGATCGAGTTACTTGCCAGGGTAAGGTCCTTTTTACGACTCAAGTATGAGAGTGATAGCAGAAAAGCGCGGGAAAGAGAGTTGCTAGAGCTTTCAAAAGTACAAAAAGTAACAAATGCAAAATTAAAAAGGGCAAACGCCAAATTACTCAAATTTGCTAATATAGACGGGCTGACAGGGATAAACAACAGAAGGATATTTGATGAAAATCTTAAACGAGAATGGAAACTGTCCTTTCGTGAAAAGAATTCACTTTGTGCAATAATGGCAGATATTGATAATTTTAAAGCCTATAACGATACCTATGGACACCAACTGGGAGATGAATGTTTACGAAACGTTGCCAAGCATTTGCAACAAGCACTCAAAAGGGCTGGTGACTCAATAGCCAGATATGGAGGGGAGGAGTTTATAATCCTTTTGCCCAATTCAAAACTCCGAGACGGTATAACCGTGGCCCGAAGAATACAGCAATCTATCGCAGAGCTTGCGATTCCCCATGAGAGCTCCCCCACAACAAATCATGTAGCTCTCAGCCTTGGTATTGCCTGCGTAATAGCAAGTGAAGACCTTGCACCTGCTGATCTCGTAGAGCAGGCTGATAAAGCTCTTTATCAGGCAAAGACCAAAGGCCGCAATAGATATGAAATTTTTGAATTAAAATAGAAAGGCCGATCCTGCAGCAGGACCGACCTTGGACTCTTTCATATAATTTAGATTTCACTTGAGATGATAAGATTTAATCACTGCATCTGACACTGTGACCAAATAAAAATCTGATTACTCAAAAAATCTCTTCCTTATGCGTTAATCCCAACCAGTTCAATTTCAAAGGTTAAATCCTTGCCTGCAAGGGGCGGGTTCGCATCCAAAATAATGTGCTCATCTGTTACTTCTGTTACTTTGACAATAAGCATTTCACCGTTTGGTCCACCCATTTGGAGCTGTTGACCAACTTCAGGCTTAAGATCAGGCGGAACTTGCTCTTTGGGAGCTTTAATTACCAGTTCATCGTTACGTGGTCCATAGGCTTTATCAACAGGTATATTGACACTTATAGATTCACCTTGACTCATTCCTTCAACAGCTTCCTCAAACCCTTTTATCACATCTCCCTTGCCAATGGTAAAAGATAGAGGGTCGTGCCCTTCTGAAGTATCAAAGACAGTACCATCTTCTAGTTTGCCTGTATAATTTACCTGTACGGTATCTCCATTTTTTGCCTGTGTCATGATATCTCCATCCAATTTTGATTATATTTGTTATTTTTGGAACGCTTGATTTTAAACTCAATATTTCAATTTGGCGGCTACTTTAGCACACTCATTATATATGTCACACAATTCCGTACTCTGTAGTAGTAAGACAAAAATATTGGAACCATGAGCCTTTACAAAAAAATACAAATATATTTAATATTTTGAGATATTACAGGCTCTAAACAATCAAAAAGGATGCATTACAATACAGAAATCTTTTAATCACTCACTTGGCACACAGAACAAAAAACATCTTATGCCTCTGCAATTATATGAAAAAATATTTGAATAATGATAAGCCATGGAAAATTGGAAGAGACTATGATGAGAAATTCAAAGGTCAAGAACATCTAATATATTAATACTTTGATATTAATAGCATAAAATTAATTGTGGATTTTCAACTTTTGCTAGTGTAGGTTAGCACTGAAATTTAGGGATTTTTTCTGGGAGGGAAGAGTTACTGAAATTTTCTACTAGTTTCTTCATTTATAAAGCCGAACACACGTATCGGCCCAGGCGATAAACACAGTGGCTTTATATAATAATTTGTAAATATGTCTACAAAAAAATCAATAAACCTTTTTGCAAACATTGAAGAATCGCTGTTACGATATTCTTTTGGTATTTTGCTCCTGCTCTACCTTTTTCTTGTAAGCGTTGATTTCCATGTTAAATCGCAGATTATCCTTGCCTATACAACAATTCTAATAATTTTTCTGTTTACAAGATTATCCAAGAAAAAACCATTCTGGCTGCAAACTATCCTTGTCATTCTAGGTCTTTTTCTAACCCTACGATACATGCACTGGCGCGTAACTGTTTCGATTGAATACAGTGGCTTTTATGACTTCACAGCCATGATTACTCTCTTCATAGCAGAGGTGTATTCCGTTATAATATATGTCATAGGTATTTTTTCATCCATAGCACCTTTAGACAGACAAATTATTGATATATCGAACGTTCCAACCGATGACTTGCCAACGGTTGACATCTTTATTCCAACCTACTCAGAACCTGTAGACATTGTTGCCAATACTGCTCTTGCTGCAAAATCAATTGATTATCCTCCAGATAAATTTCGTGTTTTTATCCTTGATGATGGTGGTACAGACCAAAAATGTAATGATCTCCATGTATCATCAAGGAATCTGGCAAGAAAACGACAAATACAATTACAAGAGGTAGCACAAAAAGTTGGTGCGACCTATCTGACCAGACCTCAGAATATTGGAGCAAAGGCAGGTAATCTCAATGAAGCTTTAGCCAGATCCAAAGGTGAATTAGTTTTAGTTCTTGATTGTGACCATATCCCCACAAGAGATTTCCTTAAAAATACTGTTGGCTGGTTCCTCCGTGACCCTAAAATGTTTCTCGTTCAAACACCGCATTCATTTTATAATCCGGATCCAATCGAGCGGAACATGAACACATTTGGCCGTGCCCCTGGTGAGAACCAAATGTTTTATCAACATATTCAAAAGGGACATGACTTTTGGGAGAGTTCCTTTTTCTGTGGTTCAGCTGCACTCCTTCGTAGAACCTGCTTAGATGAAATCGGAGGAATCGCAGGTGAAACAGTTACAGAAGATGCCGAAACAGCCCTGACCCTCCATGCCAAAGGCTACAAGAGTGCTTTTATAAGCATTCCAATGGTACGTGGCAGGAACCCTGACACCTTTGCAGGTATGGTAATCCAGCGTATTCGTTGGACCCAGGGTATGATCCAGATTTTTATGCTAAAAAATCCAATTTTCACCAAAGGGTTGAAATGGTACCAAAAACTAAGTTATATCAGTGCTTCTGGTTTTTGGTTCTTTGCTTTTTCCCGCGTGGTCTTTATGCTCGCACCACTATTTTACCTCTTTTTCGGCCTCCAGATTTATCGCGCTGACGGCCTGGACTTAATTGCCTATACTATTCCCCATGTTATTGCAGCAGCACAAGTTTCTCGGATGATGTACCGAAAGGTTCGCTGGAGTCTTTTTTCTGAGATGTATGAAACAGCAATATCATTTTTTACTTTGCCCGCTATTATCGAGGTTCTTATCAAGCCAAGGGCAGCTCAATTCAAGGTAACTCCAAAAGGTGAGGATATAACCCAGGATTTCATCAGCCACCTTGTCTATCCCTTTGTTATTATGTTCGTTTTAATTCTTCTTGGCTATGCTTTTGGTGTCTACCGCTGGATCAACTTTCCCGAAGAACGTTATATTGTTGCCATGACTACCGCCTGGAATACTTTCAACCTGGCCCTGGTCATGACAGGACTTGCCATTTCAAGTGAAAAAGGTGAGTTGCGCCGCTTTGTCAGGATCCCTTCCAACGAATTTTGTCATATATCTATCGACCAAAAAATCCTTAAAGGGAGAATTGATGATTTTTCCCTGGGCGGTGCTGCCGTAACCATGCAGGAAGACCCGCTTGCAAGTGGAATACGACTTGACCAACAGGATTTTGTAAAAATTGATATTTTTGATAAAAATAATAAACCGATTTCACTCAAGGCCGAAGTTATCAGGCTCAGGAAACGTCTTGTTCTCAAATTTCTTGAAGTTGAAGACAACTTGTCTCTGCGCCAAAAACTAGTGGAATTACTGTATGGTGATGAAACCAGGTGGGTTGATTTTGATATACGTGAAGAGTCCCCCACCCACTTGCGATCATTTTTTATGATAATGAGGCAAAGCTTTGAAAATGTGCGCCCTGGTGCTATTTTTCAACAGATACGCCTTGATCTATTAAGACGATTACGAATAGGAGTCTGATGTGCACATGCGCCTCTATAAGATTGTAGCATTAGTATGTAGCTTCCTTTTACTGGCAACGCCTGCCTTCTGTGAGGACGACAAAAAAGTAGAACTTGACGAATTGAGTGACGGTCTCAAGAGTATCCGTATTTATCTCAATTACCAAAATCCCAATCTGACCAGCCATATGATGCGTCATACTAATTGGGAACACAAAATTGATTTACCCATTCCTTCCAGATGGGAGGTTGTCAGAGCAAACCTGCATGTTGAATATACATCTTCAGTGGTTTTGAAACCATCACGCTCACTTCTTGCCATCGGTTTAAATGATAAGGTCATGTCCCAACGGATACTCAATGATCCCAACGTGCCTGAACAAATTGACCTGCGCTTTCCCTCAAAACACTTTGAAGATTATAATAGTTTTCAGGGCGAACCAGCACTACATAATCGAAGGCTGCGAAGATGAAACTGCACCTGAACTCTGGACAGAGCTGGATATAAAAAATAGTTATATAGATCTTGTCATTAAAGAAAAAGTTGTACCTGAACAGATCACTTCAATTTTTTCTTATATTTTTGACCAAAAATCCATTGTTAAAGAAACAGTCAATTTTGTTTTTCCTGCAACACCTGATGAAAAAGATCTCTTTCGCAATTCCTTTCTTGCCGGCTCCCTAGGAAAATATCTGTCATACAGAGATCTAGAGATTACTGCTGGAAATACTATCGATAATGAAAAAGATAATATAATTATTGGCCTTCGCAGCACCATAAAAGCGAGGCTACTGGAACACTTTACCCCTGAACAGATTGCAGACCTTGAAGAATTCGATGCCAAACTCCAGGGAAATGTAAGTTTACTTGCAAATCCGGCTAACCCAACCAGGGCACTGGTTATTTTTACAGCAAGTACAGATGCTGAACTCAATAAATCAGTTCTGGCTTTTCCCTCCCTTGATTTTACAGCTTATACTGATACCAGTATTTTCATTAAAGATAATGTTATTCCAGAACCTTCATCACCCTACAGTGCTCCCAATTTCATACCTATTAATGAAGAAATATCATTTAAAGAACTTGGTCTTGAAACAACCACTTTCAGCGATATGATCCCTCCAACCGAGCGTTTTAAATATAAAGTATATCCTGACCATAATTTTGATCCTAAAAGTCAGATAAAGATTCACCTCCACCTCATTTACCCTAAAGTTGTACGTTTTGACTCTATAATGAACGTTTTCAGTAATGAGGTCTTTGTTCATCAGGTAGCCCTTGAAAACAAAGAACGGGTAAAAGACAGTAAACTGCAGGAATGGTTTGATATTGACCGCGTTGCAGAAATACCCATTTATCAGATAAACAAAGGAAATAACGAGCTTTCCTTTGAGAGCAGGATGATTCCCTTTAAAAAGGGAAAATGTGAAATGTATAACAAGGAGAATCTCCAAGTCACACTGGTGGATGACTCCTATATCAAACTGCCTTCTGCCAACAGATGGATTGAGATGCCCTACCTCAATTATATTGCATCTGCTGCCTACCCGTATTCCATTTACCCAGACTTAAGTGATACAGCGATTGTCCTTGCCGAATTAACCCCATCGACCCTTGCAAGTAGTCTACAGGTTGCCTTCTTCCTGGCAAAACATATAGATTATCCCCCTTATCGTTTAACTGTCACACCAAATATTGGTAGTGTTAAAGACAAGCATATAATTCTCGTTGGCAGCAGTAACGGTGCTACTAAAAATGCTTTAGCTGGAGCCCCCTTTGAAATTACAGCGAGCGGCGTTGAGAAAAAGACACGCCTGGTTGACAAATTCTTTGGCACTCTTCCATTTTTCAGTAAAGATAGACTTGAGAAGAAAAGA
>CAMYOP010000194.1 GCA_947260045.1 uncultured Desulfobulbaceae bacterium | reverse complement strand
TCAATGGAATTTTCCAGTTCCCGGACATTTCCCGGCCAGGGATATCTGTTGAGAACATCCATGCATTCTGGAGTAATACCAACTACCTGTCGATTGTTTTTTTTGGCAAATCGATAGAGAAAATACTCAGCTAGTTGAGGAACGTCTCCGCTTCTGTGACGCAATGGTGGAACATCAAGAACAACAACATTAAGGCGGTAATAGAGATCTTCGCGAAATCTCCCTTCTGCAACCTCATTTTCCAAGTTTCGGTTGGTGGCAGCGATGATTCTGACGTCAACTTTTATAACTTCATGACCGCCAACTCGCTGGAGTTCATGTTCCTGTAAGACACGGAGCAGTTTTGCCTGCATGGTCTGTTTGGTTTCACCAATTTCGTCTAGAAAGAGTGTACCCTTTTGGGCCTGGACAAATTTTCCTTCTCTTTTTCGGTCTGCTCCTGTAAATGCACCTCTTTCATGGCCAAACAATTCTGATTCAAGCAGGTTTTCAGCAAGTGCGGCACAGTTTACACCAACAAAGGGGCCATCTTTTCTATTACTTTTTGCATGAAGGGTTGCAGCAACGAGCTCTTTACCTGTTCCTGACTCCCCGGTAATGAGGATATTTGCCTTGGTTGGTGCCACCTGCACGATCATTTCCCAGAGTTCGCCCATGGCCTTGGAGGAACCAATGATATTTGAATTATCTCCAAATGGTGTCCCCTTATCCAGGTGGTTTTCACTTTTTTGTTGTCGATGCCCCATGGCAATTTCAAGTGTTTTCTTAAGGCGGTCGAAATCCAGTGGTTTGGTCAAATAGTCATGAGCGCCCATTTTAATAGCTTCAACTGCAGAGTCGACCGAGGAAAAAGCGGTCATGATGATGACTGGAATCGATGGATTAATGGCATGGATTTTTTTTAAAGCTTCCATGCCATCCATGGTTGTCATCCGGACATCCATTAAAATTGCATCAAAGGGGCCTTCACTGACCGCTTCAACAGCAGTGGTGCCATCATCAGCCTCCGAAGAGTTCCAGCCCCATTCAGCAAAAAGGGATGAGAGCATATACCTGTGGACCTGTTCATCATCCACGATTAATAAGTTGGCGGTGTATTTTTTTACCATTTAGGAATGTATTGCTTCATAATTTTAAATTGTTAGTGGTGCCATAATAAGAAGTTCAGGTTAAATAATATGCACATGATTACTATTATTTCTTTGCTGGCAGTCGCATGGATAAATTTTATACAAAAACCTTTGCGAGACAGTAAAAAATAACCTATTACATAAAAAAAAATATTAAAGCAATATCCTGTTCTGTCTACTGGGAAACCCGATCGTTTCTTCTCCTTATTTGAAATGATATGTTGTCTTGGCAGGCAATGTCAAATTATCTGATTTTAATTCCACTGTTTATGTCCGAAAAGATTCGAATAGATAAAATAATTCCTGGTGGTAATGGGCTGGGACGCTTAGCAGATGGCATGGTGTCCATGGTTCGTTTTGTCCTTCCTGGGGAGTTAGTTCAAGTTGCTGAAATAAAAAGGAATCGAGGATTTGTGGAGGCAGGTCTTGTAAAAGTTCTTGAGCCTGCCCCCGATCGAATTCAAGCACCTTGTCAGTACTATCAAAATTGTGGTGGTTGTGATTTGCAGCACAGTACATATCAGCGACAGACAAAAATAAAATCTGAAATCCTGGTTGAAACCTTTCAGCGGGCTAAGGTGGATAGTATCGTGCAAACACTCCGCCCCCTTCATACAGCCCCGAATATCTTTGGATATCGCCATAGGATCCGCTTGAAAGTTTCAAAAAAGGGGGAAGTCGGTTTTTTCCGTTATCGTTCCAACAAGATAGTGGTGATTGATCGTTGTGAGATCGCCATGGAGCCTATAAATGGAGTGTTAAAAGAACTCAAGACTGCCCCTGATGCGTTGCGTGCTCTTTTTAGGTTTTGTCGAGAAGTGGAAATTTTAATTTCTCCCCTTGATGGGAAAGTGATTCTTCTTATCCGGGTTGAGAAAAAACAATATCGTAAAGTGCAAAAAATAGGAGATACTCTGTGTCTGGAGAGCGTTGACCATATTTTTTTACAGGTTGAAAAGAATATATATTTGCTGGCAGGGGAAAAACAGGAGGAACTTCTCGGCTGTGATTTTCCCTGGAATGGTAAAAGGAAGGATTATACGCTTTATTGGCGTCCAGATTGCTTTTCCCAGGTGAATCCAGAGCAAAACAGGACACTTGTAAAAATTGCAATAGATTGTCTGGGAGCGATGCAGGGAAAATCCGTATTGGATCTGTACTGTGGAACAGGTAATTTTTCAATTCCGGCCGCTAAAGCTGGGACAAATGGTCTTGGTATAGAAAGTAATCCGGAAAGTATCAGATGGGCAAAAAAGAATGCTGCGGCTGCAAAAGTCTCAGGATGGACGTTTAAAGCTGCTGATGTGAATACTGAATTATCTGCGCTTATAAAGAAAAATGAACAATTTGACTCGGTGATTTTAGATCCTCCCAGAGCTGGAATTGGGAAAAGCGCTCAGTTGCTTGCTGATCTTGGACCGCGCCAAATTGTTTATATATCTTGTGATCCGGTGACTTTAGCACGTGATGTGAAGCTGCTTGAGGAAAGAGGGTATAGACTCATATCCATAATTCCTGTTGATATGTTTCCCCAAACTCACCATATTGAATCAGTCGCTCACCTTAAAAAAATTGACATCAGTGCTTCTTCGCACTAATTTCACCTTCTTTTAAGTTGTTTTTTCATAAAAAGTTAATAAAGCACAGCATCGAGGTCCTTACAATGACGACCGATATATCCAGCAGATTTACAGCGGATGGCCTTCCAGTACTGATTGGCAGTGTTCCTCTTTCTAGCCATAAGCAGGCTTTGGAATGGATACTTTCGGCTACTCCTGAAATTCCCCTTTGGCCTCAGCTTCCTTCTAATCCCTTTGAAAGAATGTTGCCCCAGTTTGTGGAAGGAATTCCCTGTATAGTTGAAGAAAATCCTGAAATAGCCAATGGCACAATTCGTTTTGATATAAGTCGTGCTGAATTTGAAGCTGAAATGCTATCTTTTTACGAGGATTTTCTTGCAGTCAGTGATAATCCAGACAGCTTGTTTGATTCCAGATTTTCAGTGAGTAAACAGCGGGCAGCAGGTTTATATGAGTTTGTCGACAGATTGGAGCAGATGGAATTTGCTGCTGTCAAAGGACAGATAACCGGACCGTTTACCATGCTTACTGGTATTAAGGATGAAAATGGTAAGGCCGGTTATTTTGATGACACAGTTCGCGATATGGTTATCAAAGGGATAGGCATGAAAGCTGCCTGGCAGGTAAAACTGTTGTCCAGGCAAAATGATAAACCTGTTATGCTTTTTATCGATGAACCAGCACTTGCAGGCCTTGGTTCGTCAGCCTTTATAGGTGTGACTGGCGATGAAATCCGTGATGTTATGAATGAAGTGGCTGCTGCTATTCACTTGGTTGGCGGTCTTGTCGGAATTCATGTGTGTGCAAATACCGATTGGAGTACCTTGCTTAGCTCTGATATTGATGTGTTGAGTTTTGATGCATATGGCTTTTTTGATCGGATAGCTCCTTTAAAAGAGGAGGTCTATGGATACCTTGATCGTGGAGGTATCATTGCCTGGGGAGGAGTTCCTACCTCCAAAGCAGAAGATATTGAGAAGGAATCTACTGAATCGTTGGTTGCTCTTTGGGAACAGCAGATGGATTTATTTGTCTCACAAGAGCGCAGTAAATCAGATCTTCTCAGGCAGACATTTATTACACCAAGTTGTGGCACTGGCTCACTGACCAAGGAACTTGCCCAGAAAGTGCTGGCCCTGACGAGTTCAGTCGCAAGAGAGCTTCGTAAAAACTATGGGCAAGCATAATCCTTTGTGTTCATTATAAGTAATAAATAAACCAAGTAACTAGAATAACGGAAACTATTTCCATGGATCAACAAAGTAGAGTACTCAAGGAACGTCGGGATAAAGCCCTCTTGATGGCTGAATCAGGCGTCAAACTTTTTCGTAATGATTTTAAAGCTCCCCAGCCGATAACAGATGTTCTTCTGCAGGGTGAACAGCTTTCAACAGAACGTAATGAAGATGTTCGTTTGACCTATCGGGTGGCTGGCCGCATTATGTCTATGCGGAAATTCGGTAAGGCGGCTTTTTTTCATATTCAGGATGAAACAGGTCGGGTTCAGGTTTATGCCAAGCGGGATTTGCTCGGTGAGGAAACCTACAAGATTTTTAAAAAATGGGATGTTGGCGACATTGTTGGAGCAGAAGGTCGGCTTTTTGTAACCAAAACAGGCGAGCTCTCGGTTGAAGCTGTCAGCTTGACCATGATAACCAAATCCATGCGGCCATTGCCTGAGAAGTTTCACGGCCTAACTGATGTGGAGACCAGGTATCGTCAAAGGTACGTAGATCTCATTGTCAATCCTGAGGTACGGAGCACTTTTCGTAAACGTGTTGAAATTATAAGGCTTATTCGGGAATTTTTAAATAACCAGGGCTATCTTGAAGTAGAAACACCGATGATGCAGCGGGTTCCTGGCGGCGCAACTGCCAAGCCGTTCAAGACCCATCATAATGCTCTTGGAATGGATCTGTTTCTGCGTATAGCCCCTGAATTATACTTGAAAAGACTCTTGGTTGGTGGCTTTGAGAAAGTTTTTGAAATTAACAGAAATTTTAGAAATGAAGGCCTTTCTACCCGCCATAACCCTGAGTTTACCATGCTTGAGTTTTATCAGGCCTATGCCACCTATGAGGACCTGATGGACCTGACGGAAGAAATGATTTCCTGGCTGGCAGTTGAATTGTGTGGAACCATGGAAATTACTTACCAGGGACAAAACGTTGATCTCACTCCTCCCTGGAAGCGTTATACAATGGCAGAAGCCCTGGTGGAGGTTGGCGGTCTATCCCCTGAGCTTGTGGCAGATGATCAGGCGGTTTTGGCACTGGCCAAAGAAAAAGAGATCGGATTGCAGCCGGACGCAGGTCCTGGTAAGGCAAGGACTGAGCTTTTTGAACTGCTTGTTGAGGAAAAATTAATTAACCCAACTTTTATCACCTCCTATCCAACTGAAGTCTCTCCGCTAGCCCGCAAAAATGAAGAGGATGACAGTGTAACCGATCGCTTCGAGTTATTTGTGACAGGCCGGGAGCTTGCTAATGCTTTTAGTGAGCTCAATGATCCCCATGATCAGTTTGAACGATTTGAAAAGCAGATCAATGAGCGGGGAGATGATGAAGAAATTCACCCTGAACTTGATCGGGACTATATACGAGCGCTGGAGTACGGCATGCCGCCTGCTGCAGGTGAAGGTATCGGTATTGATCGTCTGGTTATGCTGCTGACCGATTCTCCATCTATCAGGGACGTTATCCTGTTTCCTCATTTGAAGCCAGAGGCAGGCGAAACGGTACAGGAAAAAGATGCTACAGATGAATGATTTATTTTTAACGGTTTAGGTATTGTTAGATACAGGCCGTAAATTTAGGATTTTGGTGACTGTCCATGTCATTTGAATGGTTCGTCTGTCAGCGATACCTGCGA
>CAMYOP010000193.1:10458-15523 GCA_947260045.1 uncultured Desulfobulbaceae bacterium | reverse complement strand
ACTGAGCTCTTCTTTTCTCTCTGAAATTTACTTCCGGATATTATTTTTGCAAGGACTTCAATGAGGGACCATCACAAGCAACATACTTTGTCCTTTAAATATCAAGAACTAAGAACTCATCAATAATTTTTAAGGGTTAATTAGTCCTCCCCCTTACATCCTCTCTTTGTGTCTGAATGATATTTGGAAATGCTAAGCTTTGATCACTTTTTTCTAGATGTCATATGTGTCTTCGTGTTTGGAGGGCCGTGGTTGAAAAGCGCTGCCAGCCAACATGTGCCTGCTCTGTGAGTATGAGCTGATCAATTTGTTATAGGTCTTAGTGTTATAAAACATGACCATTATCTACAAAATTACCTTGACATATGGGGGTTTTTCCAGCTAGATGGAAGTAATATAATATAGTGAAGATCTATATGTGATACTGTTACTGAATTATCAAAAAACAATCTCATAGCGGAGGTATCTCATGGCGAAATGTAAGAAAAAAGGAAAAGACAAAAAGAAAAAGTGTGATAAGAAAAAATGTAAGAAAAAAGATGTGAAAAAAGGGAAAAAGTGCAAAAAAGATAAAAAGAGTAAAAAATGTAAGAAAGGCAAAAAGAAATAAGCCTTCCTGAATATTGAGGGTTGCTCCGCAAGGAGCAGCCCTTTTTTTATGCCGCCCACCTAAAAATAATCAGCCTACAGTCATCCCTTCGGGCAATAGCATAAATACTTCCCTTTTTTCGAAGACCACCTGTAATAATGGATGCAGCCAAGTTCAGCATTAACAATAAGGTTTAAAACGCCCAGGATTTTCTTTTTTTTGTTCAGCTTGGTTTTAGGGATTTTATTGTAAAACATGGCCCAGGCAACCACCGCGTCATTCCAATACACATCTTCATCCGCTGTCACAAAGAGATGCTTAGGCGGTTGAAAGTCTTTGGTTTTTTTCCATTTTTTTCGTAATTTTTTAGTCAGCTGCTGTTCTTTTGCCTGGCAGGCTGAAATGATGAGTATTTTTTCACCTTTATAGATAGATTTTTTTACACAGAAAGGCTCCAGGGCTCCTACTAATTCATCCCATTCAATGAGATCCTTGCCAAAACGCAAGCCCTCCTCTTCGCCATGACTTGAGAAATGAATGCATAATGGCAAGTCCGGCTTATCCGTACCGTCATGTTCACGATCAATACTTGAAATATACCTGCAAATGGTTTCAAGATCGCGTTTGGATTTGGGCTGAAAAGTTATAACTTCGTGACCAACAAGTTTGCAGATCTGCTCCAGAGTCTTTCCTTCGTTTCTCCCCTGGAGGAGATCTATGGGATTCGGGCATTCAATTATGAATACTCGCATGGTTTTGGACACAATCATTTCTCCTTTTTGATTTTGACCATTTACTTCCCGTCACCCAGGCAGGTGCGAACCTGACGGGCACACTCTATCCAGGGGTGATCAAGCGGTACTGTTTTCCGTCTGCCCACCACCTTCTTAAGAGGAACAGGAACCACCCTGTTTCCCTGGAGGGCAACCATCACACCAAATTTTTTTTTATTGATAAGTTCTACACAGGCAGAACCCAGTTTGGTGGCAAGAATGCGGTCCGCTGCCGTTGGCGTTCCTCCTCTCTGGATATGGCCCAGAATGGTGAGGCGGGTTTCAAGCCCTGTCAGTCGCTCCAGTTCTCTTGAAAGCTGGAGTGTACTGGTGGAGCAGTATCTTTTAAACATATTGAGTTTGTTCAGAGTTTGTTTGATTTTCTTGTGATCCCCTTTTTCTTTGGCTTTCTGGCGCTTTCGTTGCAAACGCGAAAGTTTGTTATGGTCGTCTCTTGAAAGCGCGCCTTCAGAAACTGCAACGATACTGAAATTTTTTCCACTATGCTGCCGGGCCCGAATTGCTTTTGCTGCGTTTTTAATATCATAGGGGATCTCAGGGATGAGAATAACATCTGCACCAGCTGCAATGCCAGCTCCCAGGCCCAACCAGCCTGTGTTATGGCCCATGATTTCAACCACAATAATGCGGTGATGGCTGTGTGCTGTAGAATGCAGACGATCAAGGGCATCGGTGGCTATTGAAAGGGCAGTGTCAAAACCAAAGGTGATATCAGTCTCGGCTACATCGTTATCAATGGTTTTAGGCAGGGTAATAATATTCATGCCTTTCTGGGCAAGGCGATAGGCGTTTTTTTGGGTTCCTCCACCACCAATACAGACAAGTGCGTCAAGGTGATGGCGATGATAATTATCCAACATGACCTCTGTCATGTCCATTACTTCGCCAGCCACAGGCATTTTATGGGGTTTGTCACGGCTTGTACCAAGTATTGTACCCCCCAGAGTCAAAATGCCAGAGAGTGCTTCGCTATCAAGGCGGACCATTCTATTTTCCATGAGTCCTCGAAAACCATCACGAAAACCGATGATTTTCATGTCATATTTGCCTGTGGCACATTTGCCGATGGCTCGAATTGCAGCATTCAGACCAGGACTGTCTCCACCTGCTGTTAAAATACCAATATATTTTGACATGGGATCACCTCATATAAACAATCTTTATTATCAGCGTACTGACTTGGCCTGCTCTCTGTCAAGGTGCCAGCTGAAGTTTAGAGTTCTGCATTTGGAAAAAGAGAGGCAAATGATTCAATTTGTCTGGAAAGGATGCCATGGCTCGACATAAGGATGACCTGCCAGAGTCTCCTTGAGTGTTCAGGTGAAAAGGGAGATTTGGATGCTGCTTCCCCGGAAAAGAAGCTTCTGATAAATAGACCAACAGGAACAGAATTTGACTCTCTCCCTAAGGAGCTGTGCAGCTAAATTATGAACTCGCTGGCTCGATATCTTGACTATCGAGTATACGCCGAATGATTTTGGTCAGGATGTTCATTTCAACAGGCTTTATTAAAAAAGAGCTGATTCCAAGTTTGTCTGCATCCTTATCAGAGATCATGGAACTGTAACCAGTGCATAGGATGATTGGCAGGTCATCTCTTTCTTGCAGTATGTTTTTTGACAGTTCAGAGCCGGTTAAGTTTGGCATTGTCTGGTCTGTAATAACCAGATCAAATTCATTGGGCCTGGACCTGAAGTCTTCCAGTGCTTCTAAACTGCTTGTATGGGCTGTCACTTTATAGCCAAGTCTTTCCAGAAAAGTTTTCAGGTAGTCCGTAAGCATTTTTTCATCGTCAATAATCAGGATTCTCTCAGTTCCAGTGAGAGAGGCTGTTGAGTCTATAACCTCCGTATGCTGAAGTTCTTCCTCGATTGAGGGAAAGGAGAGTCTGAAGGTAGAGCCTTTGCCTACTTCACTTTCAACCTGTATATATCCACCGTGATCTTTTACTATTCCATGCACCATAGCTAAACCAATACCAGATCCTTTTCCTATCTTCTTCGTCGTGAAATAAGGTTCAAATATTCGATTTATTATAGTTTCATCCATGCCGCAGCCACTGTCTTGTATTTCCAGTTCAACACGTGGCCCCTGCAAACCGTTACTCTTCTTGGCTCCTGTTTCTTTTTTTGTGAGTCGAATAGTTATAAGCCCTTTTTCATTTTCAATAGCCTGGTAGGCGTTCGTGAATAAATTGACGATAACCTGATGAAAATGGGTTGGATTTGCCATGATTGAACAAGCGTGAGGATCAACTTCCTCCTTAATTTCAATGGTGGAGGGCAGGGAGGCACGCATCATTTTAATAACTTCCAGAACTAAATTTTTCGGACGTAATGGTGCTTTTTCTAAATTCGGACTTTTCTGGCTGAAGGTAAGAATCTGCTTGATCAGCTCTTTTGCCCGGTTTGATGCTTTTAATACCTGATCAATATCTTTTATTACTGGGCTCAGGTCAGGGAGACTGCCTTTAACAAGCTCAGAATAACCATATATTACCGCCAGGATATTATTAAAATCGTGGGCGATTCCGCCGGCCAATACTCCCATGGACTCCATTTTCTGAGACTGAAAGAGTTCTTCCTGCAGTTTTTTTATTTCAGTGACGTCTTTTGCACAGTGAACCAGGTATTGAATCTCTCCTTTTTGGTTCAAAACAGGAGATGAGGTCACATGAAAGACTTTATTGATATTTTTATGGATTACATATTCGGCATAATGTTCCTGTTTATCCTGGAGTGTTTTAACCACAGGGCAATCCGGGCCTGGAATTGAATCTCCCCAGTATAGTTTTGAATAATACTGGCCAGTTAGTTTGCCAGGTTCGAATTTGAAAAAATTATATGCTGCTTTGTTTGCTTTGATAATGCGTAAGTCTTTGTCCATCAAGGTAACAATGTCACTCATGGCATCAAAGGTTTTTTCCCATCTTTCTTTGCTTTCCTGCAGACTGTTTTCAAGTTGTTTCTGCTCCGATATATCAGTTAACACTGTCCGGAACTGTCCCAGGAAACCGTCAACATTTGAACTGACAATACTTTGCAGGCTGACATCAAACATTTTGCCGTCCTTTTGCTGCATTTTCAGCTCCGACATCTGGGTCTGACTTGTCCGTATGAGTTGTTTTCGGTGGTGATAATAGATATTCTGGTCTTGAGCGGTGATAAAAGAAGAAAGTGCTTGATTGATCAGGCGGCCCCTATCAAGGCCCAACATGTCGGCAGCCTTCAGGTTTGCCTCGATGATCAACCCTTTGTCACTGATGGTAAGATAGCCAACAGGTGCAAATTCATAGAGATCGGAAAATTTTTTACGGGAAGTACTCAGTTCCTCTTGGGCCAGACGCAGGTCTTCGTTTTGCAGTTCTAATTCGACCTGATACGTGTCAAGTTCGTGGACCAGTCGCTTAATGTCCTCTGGCGCCATTGATGGAAGACTGCCTTTTGGTTCAGTCAGTAATACTTGCGCTCGTTTTCTGAGATTAGTAAATTTTCCGGTCGAAGCTATTTCCTTTTTCATAGTTGTACCTCAAGCCAGAATCAGCTCTCTATTGTTCTTTGGGCGATGGTGGCAATAGCACAAATTTCACCCTGTAAATCAGTCAAAAGGGAAAAGGTTAAAAGCACAGGTATAACCTGGCCAGTTTTGTCTAAATGAAAACTTTGAACGTTTCGAACCGGTT
>CAMYOP010000193.1:4816-10424 GCA_947260045.1 uncultured Desulfobulbaceae bacterium | reverse complement strand
AAGAGGTCCAGTTGTTCATGATATTCTGGTGGTGCCAGTTTTTTCGCCGCTTTGCCAACCAGTTCATCACGGCTCCAGCCATAGATGCGTAATGTTTCATTGTTAACGTCAATGATTTTGCCGTTTAGGTCTTCAATAAAAATAGGGATTGCGCCATCCATAAACACCTTGGACATTATTAAATATTTTTCTTCAAAGGAATCTGAGAGTTTGCCAAGCTCAGACTCTATTTTTTTAATTTTGGTAATATCTTCGAAGGTGATAACAACACCATCGATCAAGTTGTTGATGGTGCGATACGGTCTGAGTCGAATTCGATATGTTTTACCCTCAATGTCTTCTGCCTCAAGTTCCCGCATAGCAAGATCTTTAAGAACTTTTTGGGCATGTCGGTGCAGGTCAACTTTTTTTAGGCTTGAGGCAAAATGTTTAATGGGGCGACCATTATCTGTTGCAGTCAGGGGAAAGATATCCGTTGCCTTTGGAGTAAAGCGTCTTATTCCCAGGTCAATATCGAGAAAGATGGTGGCAATTTGAGTGGCGTCCAGCAGATTTTTAATGTCATCGTTGGCTTTGACCAGTTCATCAATTCGACTCTGCAGCTCTGCATTGACGGTGGTTGATTCTTCATTTAAGGATTGTAGCTCCTCTTTTGAAGTTTCAAGTTCTTCATTGGTAGATTGTAACTCTTCATTTGTTGATTGCAATTCTTCATTAGTCGATTTTAGCTCTTCATTGGATGTTTGCAGCTCTTCAATAGTGGTTTGAAGGTTTTCCCTGGTATATTGCAGTTCATCTTCCAATCTCTTGACTTCATCGGTTTTTCCTGGCTGTTTCGTCTTGGGTTTTTGTGTACTGGAAGGTATATCTTGAGAGGCTAAAATTTCATCAAAAATTACCATCATCATGCCGCGGTGATTCGTTTGCAAATCCGGCAATGGCCGGATGGTCAGATTCAAAGAGATGGATCCATCATTATTTTTTACCTGGAGGTCTTTGATGATTGTTTCCTGACGGCTGCCTGTTGTTGAGTGGATACCACTTATCAGGCCGGCTTTCAGGCCGGGCCGGGCCATCTCGATAATGTTAAAGTTTGTCTCTCCCTCTGCAGGCTCAAGAAAACGACCAGTTTTGCCATGGATATAGATAATATTTGCCCGGTCATCTATGGCCACACAGGCCGGCATTTGACTTTGGGCGAGAATGGTTTTTAAAAGTTTGAGAGTGTTGATGGTTCTGCTTGGATTTTCGATATCCGGTGATTGGTTTTCTGGTACTTGAAGAGCCGGCATGGAGGTAGGAAAGTTGAGTAATTGCCGTTTGGCACCTTTTATGGGCAAACATCTAAATATTTTCCATTTTTTATCGACCACAGCAAAAAGATCAGAATATTGGCCAACTGTCTCTGAGGAACCAAGAAAAAGGAGCCCGTTTTCTTTCAGGCTGTAGTGAAATATGGGAAGCAGCTTTTTCTGGAGTTCCGGGCCAAAATAGATGAGAAGATTCCGACAGCAGAGAAGATCCAGTTTGGTGAAAGGTGGATCCTTAATGATGTTTTGCGGGGCAAACACTACCATTTCTCGAATGGACTTGTTGATCTGATACTGATTCTCTTCCTTTATGAAAAATTTGTTTAATCTCTCCTGACTGACATCAGCTGAAATTGACTCCGGGTAGCGTCCTGAGCGGGCAATATTGACCGAATCTTCGTCAATATCTGTACCGAAAATCTGGACATTGAAATGGCAGTTGAGATCCATCATGCATTCCTGAAGCAATATGGCAACAGAATATACTTCCTCGCCACTGCTGCATCCAGGGACCCAGATTCTGATTTGAGATTCCACCGCCTTATTTTTCAAGAGCTCTGGCAGGTACTTGTTTTTTAACAAGTCAAAGCTTTCAGGGTCTCTGAAAAAACTGGTAACACCAATTAGTAGTTCTTTGAAGAGGATATTGGTTTCACGCTTACTGTCCTGCAGATAACGGACGTAATCCTCAATATTGTCAATTTGATGGACATGCATTCTTCTCTCAATCCGCCGGCAGATAGTATTTTTCTTGTAGAGGGAAAAATCATGTTCTGTGTTTGCTCGCAGCAGGATAAAGACTCTCTGGAGAGAATTCAGAATGGATTTATCTTTTTTACTGAGATCATCATCTGTGCTTTGCCTGGTGTGGTTAATATACTTGAGTAATTGCTGGGGCATCTTGTCTGGTGACAGGATAAAATCAACCAGGCCTGTGGAAATTGCATTTCGCGGCATGCCGTCGTATTTGGCCGAGGTCTCGTCCTGAACCATGGTCATACCTGTTTCGCCTTTTATAGCCCGGAGTCCTAACATTCCATCGGTACCAGTACCAGAGAGCACTATGCAGACTGCATTTCTGCCCTGGTCAAGGGCGAGAGACCGGAAGAATGAATCGATTGGCAGGTTCAGGCCGCGTGGCTGTCGCAATTCTAAAAGATGCAGGGTACCACGCAGGATACCCATTTCTTTATTGGGTGGTATGATATAGACCGTATTGGGCTTAACCCTCATGTTATCTGTAACCTGGCACACCTGCATAGTAGTTTTTTTCTGAATAAGTTCAGGGAGAATGCTTATGTGACCTGGGTCCAGATGTGCCACCAGAACAAATGCTATTCCGGGATTGTCGGGCATGGCCTTGAAAAAAGTTTCGAATGCCTCCAGGCCTCCGGCGGACGCACCAATTCCAACAATGGGAAATGAGCTGGCAGTCTTTTTAGGCGATATTGGAGGTGTTTTTTTAGCTGCTTGTTTTTTACTTGAGCTCATTGAAATTCCTATAAAATAAGAGCCGGAGGTTTACTGTTGAATGAACCAGTAGAGATAACCCGGCTGTCAGTGCAAGACCCGTGGGTTCCCATCTCTGCTTTAAAGCAGGTTTGGCTTTTCTTTGGTATGTGTATACCTTTCTATGGATAAAGATTGTCTATTGTGCCGATTGAGAGAAATTGCTATTAATATTAAGTAATTGTGATGATTACTCGCTGTGGTTAACAAGATGGAATCAGTTGATAATTGGAAAAATAAATCCAATCATGTCTTCCCAGAATAAATAGATATTCCCCTCTAAAAAGTATTATCTGCTGATTTAACATGGAAAATCAAGGAATAAATTTATTCAAGAGTGGCTTAAGCTAAGTGCTTTCGTTTATCGAGTCATTACAAACAGTAAATGGTATTGCTTGCGATATTATTATGTTTAAAGGTAATATAATATTGATAAATAATGGCAAATTAAACCAGCGGTGAAGAAAATTTATGGTAATTTGCAATATAATATAGAATAGTTTGGGCCTGTGCTACAGGCAAAAATTGTTATTGATTCTTTATTGGAATAACTTTTTGAAATATTAATTATGTAGGATCTTTTGGTGGAGTAACTGGCAAATATTGTGGCATACGACCACACCTTGTATACGGGGATTTGCATAGAGAGATTTGGCTATGACCTTTATCGAATTTAAAAAACGCTTACTTGATATAGAGATGACCCTGCCAAAGTTTTGTGATCTCATCAAGGTGAGTGATAAGAATATACAATCATATAAAAAAAAAGGTGAAGTACCCAATCCCATTGCGGCGGTTGTGACCTGCTTTGTCAAACTACATGAAAATGATATTGATTTTAAGGCTCCTGTAGAAGAGCTTGCCTTGAAGAAAAAGACCAAAAAAGGCGGATTTGCCAAAAAGAAGAAAAATAGTACCAAAACAGGGAGTAACCAGGAGTCAGAGAACTGATTTTTAGGGGAAAATGACAGCTCAAAAGCATTTTTATCGTGTAGCGCACACCTTCTAATAAGCTAGTCCAAGACCGTATATGGATACACTGCAGCAAGCCAATATCCTTATTCAAAACGCTTTGCACCTTTGCCTTGATATGGCAGGTGACAAGATATTTCTGTTTTTAAACAGTGATCAGGCCTGCAGCACCATTGCTGAAATTGAAGATATTCACGATGATAAAATAGTCCTGGTCATTCCCAGGGGACAGACCTTACCAGACTGCATTGCAGAGAAGGCAACTATCCATACCTGGTCTGGTAACCAAAGCCGCTTTTCCCGCATTAAATATGCTTTTCTTCAGGGCGTTTTTGCTGAGATAATCCAGCCCTGGAGTAGGGTCGTGTGCGTCCTTGGCCCATTTGGAAAAAGCCACCTTGATACCATTACTGTCCATGATCTTGCTCTGTCCTGGAGCGAAGAATTTCCTTTTGATCCCCGCTCACTTCTCACCAAAGATATTTTTGAGACAGTCATTGCTGTTGTTGATATCGCCCTTGATATCGGCGCAATGGGGAGGGAGGGAAAAACTGTGGGGACCACCTTCATCATCGGTGATATCTCTCAGGTGATGAAGTCATCACATCAGGCAATCTTCAATCCGTTCCGTGGTTATCCTGAACTTGCCAGAAAAATTTCTTCCCAGGAAGTAGTCGAAAGCATAAAAGAACTTGCCCAGCTGGACGGAGCCTTTGTAGTCTCTGGAAATGGTATTGTCGTGGCAGCTGGACGCCATCTCGATGCTGTCAGCACTGTTACCAATCAACTCAAAGGGCTTGGCTCACGCCATCGGGCGGCAGCAAGTATAACTCTCCATTGTGAAGCGATAGCTGTTGTGGTTTCTGAAAGTACGGGCAGGGTGACCATTTTTGATAAGGGTAATGTTGTTGCCATTTTGGAACCTGTCATCTCCAGAAGGATTGTTTAGGTATTAATTCAAAGGATCTTTTTAGCCTGGGAAGAGTTTTTTCTTTCTCGGCAATTCAGATACAAAGCCGCCGTGCAGTAAGATCAAATGACGGAAGAAAGATACCAGTAGTACTGGATTTTTCGGACTCCTCACACTCCTCAAAAACAATTGAATATACAATTTTTTTGGTATGAAATTTCTTTGTTTTGCCCTCATATTCTTTTTGTGTCCACTTATAACAGGAGCTGAAGAGCTGAAAACTTTTACCACCGATGGTTGCAGCTCCTTTCCTGATGGAACAGGCGAACATGTCTCCTTATGGGTAAATTGTTGTATTCGACATGATCTTGCTTACTGGAAAGGGGGCAGTAAGGGTCAAAGGCTGCAAGCCGATAAGTCTCTTGAATCCTGCGTAGCCAAGGTAGGAGAACCGGAGATTGCCAAACTTATGTTAGCTGGAGTACGGGTCGGTGGTTCACCATATTTTCCAACCCGCTATCGCTGGGCCTATGGTTGGCCATTTCCACGTGGATACAAAGAACTTTCACTTGAGGAAAAAGAGGAAGTAAAACGCAAGCTGGACTTGTTTAAGGTTGTGATTAACAGTCTGGTGGAAGAATTTGAAAACAATTAAAGCTACCAGATATTGTAATTGCAGGCATATGTATATGAAAGAGAGACATGGGAACTGTTATTGACAGTATGATTTTTTGAACTTCTTTGAAAGGTGATTTGGAGATATAAAGAAATTATATACTTTTTAGTCCTGCATCTGCATAAATTTTGAAGAGGCTGAAATATGAAGTTTTTTAGTTTTGGCTCAATCAGTAAAAAACTTGCTCTGCTCATAATTATTGCGCTTGTTCCATCCTTGGTCATTTTATTG